>NZ_JBHMFC010000093.1:0-10185 GCF_042427585.1 Mariniflexile ostreae
TGCATCTCTGGAGTTATGATTCTAGAGCGTATTTGTTTTGGTTCGTCACTTAACAACCCGTCAATACCATTGTCCATATATTTAACTGTCCAGCGTTCACTTGTCTTGGGTGTAATGTTTAGATAATCGGCTAACTGTTTTCTCGTTTTGAAACGATTGGTCAAAATAGATTCTAACCAAATCAAACGCTTCTCATATTTAAAAACACATTGCCTTTTACGTAAGGCTTTAAGTTCTAAAGCACTTTCTTTTATTAAAAATTCTCTCGGTTTTGCCATCCTTAAAGATAAGCAAAAATAACGACTTTATTTATTCAAATTGGTATAAGTTCAAAAATATTGCTTTTCGGGGTGGTGTCTAAAAATAACGGGGCACGCCTTCTTTTCCTTTCTCGTGCGCGCCCTCCCACGATGCATTAGTGGGTATGGTAAAGGTGGTTTCTCCATAACCCTCTTGGTCTATTTTTAGTTTTAGGGGTTATTTAAATTCCAGTCTTCTTTTGTTAACAAATAACTTTCGTTAGGCGGGCTTAACATATAAATCCGATGGCCGCTGACATTGAAATATCCCTGCTCGTCTTTATAAATTTTAAAAATTTCACCAGCAGCATCTTCTAATTGCAAGGTGTCTTTAGTTATTTCTACAATATTTAAGAGTTCTTCATTGCCATTGAAACTAACTTTTGTTGCCATATCCTCTATTTTAAAAGTTACGGTGCCTTCGTACTCTTCTCCCATTTGGAAACCTCCGAAATCAAAACTGTAGGTACCTTGCCAGTTTTCTAATTGATTTTTGTAATCAATTATATTTATATCATCGAATTGTTTCTTCAAAAAATTAATTTTATCAACCAATAAATTCTTACGCCAGTTTTCTTCTCTTATTCTTTCTTCAAAATCATTTTCAATAAAAATACAATCTATATTTTTCCAAACTTTATCTGTGTTATCAAATGTAAAAGCTTGTTTTATATATGCTTTTTTTTGATAATATCCTTCTGGTGTTTTTACTAAATACTTTTTAGGAATTATATATATATATATATGAAATTCTTTTTTTAATTTTTCAATATTAAAATTATGAATCTTATCCTCATAAGATTCATAATTCTTTTCTATTAATTCTTGAGATAGTTTCTTTGGAATCAAATAAATAGAAACATTCCCATAAGGATTACCTGAAGCGGGGTCATAAGGGCAGCCGTAATCTGCTGTAATGAAGTAAAAATCATTGTATGAATATAGCTCACACTTTAATAAACTATCAAAATCTATTGCATTATCAAATTCCCTGCAATTAGGAACTTCCTTACATGAGAAAAGTATAAATATTGATAATACAAAATAATTAATGTTTTTAGTTATTGTCATAGTTTCTTTGTGTAATTAATTGGTCTAAAATATCCTTTCCATCCTTCATGTCTATATAACGCTCTGCCTGTTCTTTTGTATACAGAAACTCTTGTCACTCCTACCATATCATCGCCTCCATTATTTCTATTTGTATTTTCATCACTACTCCCAAGAGAACCAAGAGCTTCTAATATTGTGATTAAGTCATTTGAAGAATTATAACTGTAAACAATCCCTGTATGCCCCCATTTTACATTTGGTTTTCTCCATACAAATATATCTCCACGTTCAGGAACAAAATTCTCTTTATCACTACCTCTTACGAATTTAATATCATTACTTCCAATTGCTGTTCTAAAGCTGTTTTCATTAAGTAAGTTACCCGTGTAAATCTCTTTGTAGCTGGGCATTACTCCCAATTTATGAAGATACACTCCCACAAATTCAGAACAGTCCAAAAACTTCAAACCTTCTGAAGATAAAGAATTTCTAACACCTTCCATACTATAGATAATATGTGTTTTTGCTAGCTTTTTCATTTCTTCTAACACTCCATCTTCATTTTTTTGACTCTCCGAACTTGTACTAAACTCACAAGTACTTGTATCTATTTTACAGGTATTCTTTTTAGCAAGTCCTTTGCTATACCAACTACTTATTTCTTGGGATACTTCCCACATATAAGTCGTCCCTTTGGCTTCTTTAGCATAACCTCGTTTGTGTATTTTTTTCCCTTTATCATTATACTTTCCAAAGAAATTAGTATTCTCCCATTCTCCTTTTTCTTTATGAAAAGCAGGATTATTATAATAAAAATCGCTCGTATTATCCCATAACACGAACTTTTTATCGTTTCCTTTTCCTGTTCTTTCTGGTAATAGTACAGATAAATATACATCGGTTAAGCATTGTATTTTGTCTTTTTTGCGTGCTATCCATTTTTCCACATAGTCTAACTGTGCTAATGCAGTCATTTCTTTTAAAGCTTCTCTTGTTGTGCCTAAATCTTTTGCTGCAGCTTTACCAAATTGTATTAACCCAACATACCCCATACCATTATCTTTAGAAGGGTCGAATTTGCCTTCCGTTTCTAGAGCCATTACTGCCATTAGCCAATTAGCCCCTTCTATTTTGTCTTTTCCTATTCCTAAACTTTCGGCTATTTCTATGACTCGCTTTCTAAAAGAGCAGGTTACAAATTTTGAGTTCTTGTTATTACCCCAAATCAAAGGTTCACAAGCGCTACCATTTTTTTCGTCATTATTTAACCCCTCCCCAAGAATAACCGCATTATTTTTAGCCTCAAATTCTTTATCTTTAGTTAAGTCTTTGGCAACTTTAAGCATCAGGGCTATGATACGGTTGCCTTTGCTGTTAATTATGTCTGCTTCGTCTGCTTTGTTTTGATTGGCTACATAATAGGCTCTTGGGAATTCTGCACCGCTTTTTGCTTCTTTAAAATAAAAATAACGGGGCACGCCTTCTTTTCCTTTCTCGTGCGCGCCCTCCCACGATGCATTAGTGGGTATGGTAAAGGTGGTTTCGCCTTTGCCTTCGTTATTTATTGTTATGGAAACGGTTTCAGATAGTTTCTTATCAAAACCAAATACAGATTCACGTAACATAAACGCTATCTTTTCTTCTATATAATTTCGTGTGTTCACTTTTATAGTCACGGTATCACCGTATGTTACAATACCTGTGTGTAAATCTCCGTTGCTTTCGTAAACTTTTAGACTAACAATTTTTTTGTCGCTGTTAACATATAGATACTTGGCCTTTCCTTTAATAAGGGTATATTCATTTCCAGCCTCGGGGTCTTGCGTAGCTCCATCTACCTGGCAATGGAGTTTCTCTATGGTGAAAAAGAATTCACTTTCTCCGTCCAGTTCAAAAGTAGGGTGAGTATCCGGAAGCTTAAATGCTTGGTTTATGGTGCCATTGGTGGCTGTGATTTCTATTTCTGGACCATCCTTTTTTACACGTGTATCATGGCCGGGCTCACTTTCCCACACATTTAATCTTATTTTTTCACCGCTCAAGCCCTCGGTCTCTATATGCATATAGACCGTGTGCTTAAACCCGCTACGGTTTATTCTATTGCCTTTACTGTCCGCCCAATAGGCTTTGGTTATTTTGGGCTGTATGGCGGTCAATAGCTTACTTGTGTTTGTAGAGCCCGTTGGGTTGTTAGCAAAGGCTTCAACATGCCATTTACCTTCCTTTTCGGAGGTTCCTGTGTAACTAAACTCTCCATTCATGCCATTGGAAATGATATGTTTATTTCCATCATCCGTAATTATAAAGTGTTTCTTAACGTCACTTTTTTTACTATATATGCACCATTGTACTTTTAAATCGGCATCTTTAATAGCGTCATAGGGCATGGTAAATTCAGTGACCGTAAATTTTACTTGGTGCCGCTGTGACTTCGTTTCGCCCCGATAAAGCACGCTAATGGTGTCTTTGGAGGTGCTTATGGCACTTACTTGGTTATGGCCGATCGTGTACCGGCCCGTGAGGCGCTCTTGGGTTTTAGGGTTAAAGGCCTCTATCGCTACTGTTCCCATGCCCATGGGAGGAATGTGCAACGTTTCATTTACAACGGTGCACATGCCCGATATGTCATTTTTGTTATGGCTAACTTCCCAAGATAGCTTTGGGAGTGGCTCTCGCTCTGGAAACAGCAGGGGAATCTTTACGGTGGTAGCCTCTCCTGGGCGGACCCGCGTGCGCATTTGGTCGCCTACTTTTATGATGAGCGCTTTACTGGTGTCAATACCCTGATCGGCGATCCTTATCGCTATAATATTTGAACCTGTGTTTTTTACATCTTTTTTTAAATCGGAGTCCATGCCATAAGCCTCTATTTTATAGTTGCCTATGGCTTGGTATGGAAATGTGAAATCCTCACCTTCATCAATGAAGGTATTGAGAAGGGTGTAGGCCCCCACTTTTTCCCCTTGTTTTTTGTGGTAAACAATCCAGTTGACGTTCTCTTTGGTGTTTTTCGTTTTTTTTCTACTGAAAGCAGTCACTTTAAATGCAATCTCGTTAACACGCTTGTGGTTAACGGCAGTGCCTTTTGTTTGGCCTATTGCCACAACCCCCATACCATCAATATCCTCATCGATAAACTCGCCGGTTGCCAGTTGGGTCAATTCGGTTTCTGTAAGCAAATTCTCTAACAATATTCTTGCTATTTCTGGTGGTGTTTCGGCAACGTCCTCTTGGCTCACGGTTTGGGTTTGCCCGTGAGTTTCAAAAGTGATATTACCCCCAAAACTACAAATGCCTACACTTTCTTTTATAAGTGCAGCCCCTTGGTTGGGCAGTTTTATGGCGTTATAGCTTTTTTGCCACTTAATAATGTTCGGGACACAAGGTTTGTACACTCCAAATCCTAATGGCTGCATAAGACAGTCGCTAAAAGCACCTTTTTTTTTAGTAAAAGGCAGGGGCAAGTCTTTGGTGGTTGCTAACAGTTTTTCTGAACACGCTTGGTCGTTAACATAAATAGTGCTTTGGGTGGCGACTTCAAAATCGGCCAACGTTGTAGGCGCTTTTGCTTTGTCGCACTTGCATTTTGCGCCTTGGCATACGGTGTATACCCCTGCCTTGTTTGGTTTGCCTGATGTCTCTGGGGTTTCTGTTTTTGCCATGGGTTAAATACTTATTAAGGTTATGGTAATTTCCTTTTTATAGGTATCTGTAACTACGGTTTGTACCGATTTGGTTTTTTGTATCCAAACGCTCTTATAATCCAAGAGGCTGTGATCTTCAGCTACTACTTCTAAAGCATCTTTATTAAAGCTCAAACCCTTGCTTGTAAAATACGCTTCTAGGGCTTTAATATTGGTTTTTTCTTTGTTGAGCGTCGCTTGGCTTTCTAAAACGAGATGGTCTTCTTCTAGTCTCAGACTTTTCTTTATCGATAATGCGAGCGGTATCGTGCCAATTAAATTTGAGTTTGTAAATACTCCAACGCTTTTGCCATAATAAATTAAATAATCGTTTAGAAACGAGCGGTAGAAGGTATTTAAAACGAAGTCGTTGCTTAATTGTTGGATGAGCATGCCTTTGTTATTATATTTTCGATCCATTAATTTGATAAAACGGGCTGTCGGGGTGCCATTAAATTCATGCTCGATAATCGTCTTGCTTCGCTCCCAGCTTTTTAATACATGCTTATAGTTGTGTAATCGTTCTATTTGGCCCTTTGGCGTACAGCTAAATTTGATATGGCTTAATGGCGCTGCTGCTACAATATACAGATCATCTATTTTTTTTTTGGTCGCTTTATTATCTATTTTTAAATTGCTTTTTTTGAATTCAAAGAAATGACCTGAGTACTCTATTTCTAGTATATAGGTAGTCGATGTGTCTATAGGCTTCTCTAGACCTGTAATTTTGGTTCGCAGGCTTACCTCATAAGTTTTGGTCCCATGGGCTGGTTGTAACAGTGGAGGATTGGCTAATATGTAGGGGTCTTGTGATTTCATTTTTTTTAATAGGTATTTATGGGGCTGTAAAACTTGATAGATATTATCTAAAAACGAAAATAGGGTATAGATAATAGAGTCCTGTGATATATCCATGAATCAAAAACAAACTATTTTTTTTAATGCATTTAAAAAGTAGGCTAATATGAACCAAAAAGCTAAAACTACTGATTCGATTATATAATGCGACTTGCTTTTGTAAAACACGCCTAAATCTTCTTTTCCAAAAGGATAATTAGAAGCATTTACAAATACTTGATACACATCTTCTAAAACCAATAACAACAGAATCGTAACAAGTACTATATAACTCAGTTTAATTGTTTTCATGTTTAGTGGGTTGCTGGTAGTCCATTGAGATTTGAATAGTCAACTTTTATGTGGATTTTTTAAAATTTATAAGCATATTCTTTAAGTGTAGCAAAGAACAGGTCGTCATTGTTTACTAGGTCGATACACCTTGCACTACCAGCGTCCTTATCATTGATTTTTATTTTTTTAAGGTTTTTTAAAACATCAAAAACTATCCCAAAAATAAAGCATAGAATAAAAGAGACAGGGACAATAACTACCCAAGAAAAATCTATTGCATTCATTTTTTCCGTGAATGAGGGGTATTCTTGTCTTTCAATATTCAGAATGAAATAGTTAGTAATTGATCTGATTATCAGAAAAAGTAAAAGAATGAAAGCGAACTTAAAGCTTAACTTAAATTTCTTATAAAACATAAATACTATCATCAAAAAAAGTACTATCGCAGCTATTAAATAACCAAGCTTTAAATGGTATTCTAATAGATTCGGGAAGAATAAATTAAAACAGAAAACTGTAATTAGCACTACTATTGATGCTGTTTTACCAAAGTGACGGTCTAACATAAATTCTAAAACTTAGGGCCTGAAATTGGCGGTTTGCCAGCATGAACATCAAACAATGGTAGCCAATCCCTAAATAGTGAACCTTTAAGCGCAGGCTCTATGGTCTGTAAAGATTTAGGGTAAGTTGGGTCTTTACAATATTCATTATCAAAAAACCGTGGCGTAAATTTTCTGTTCTTATATTTCGAATCACTAAAAGTCCCTGGGGATTTATTATATATGTCAAGAGATTCTTTAATGGATAATTTTTCACAACTTTGCATAATATTATTCTTATTTCTGTTTGGCACTACAGTCCTATAAAACTTGAACATTTATGGTAGTCTCATCGCCTTGATTTAAAACTTCTTTCTTTAATTTCTCAAAAGTATCAAACTCTCCAGCTAATAATTTATTTGCAGTCTCGTTTGAAACTGCCATTAAACCCCATTGATATTCTTCATTATATTTCCATTTTTTTACAGCCTTTCTGGTAGCTTTACCTAATGATTTACCATTCTACAGGCACGGTTATACGCTCGCCTAATTTTTTACCATCTAAAAATTGTATAGAAATGCTATCGTTTTTGGTTAGTTTCTCAAACAGTTCTTTATGGATTTTTTTAAACTCTGCTACTGTGCCAATATGTAAAGTGTCTTTTTTTTGATTAAGCATTTTTTTTATATAAGGTTTAAATTGAAGTTGGACTGCCTTTGATGAATCTATATAATGCCTTGTATAATAAGTATATTGTAGGCTTTCATTTCTTAATAAAGTTTTTTTGCCAGTTGTAGAAATTGGTTTTAGAATATTTTCTTTGGACTCATATAGTCTAATACCCAAATTTCTCCATTTTGATTGAGTTTCAGTATAGTGATAATCTATTTTTACAAATGATTTTTCAAGATATGAATTGTTTTTTATCACTAAGCTGTTTGGAAACTTGATACTTAAAACAGTAGTGTCCTCGAGTGTTAATCGTACAATAATTTGTTCGTCTGGTGTCGTTTGACTTATAGTAATTAATTCATTTTTGCTTTTGCAGTTTATAAACTCAAAACATATAATTAAAAGAATTAAAATTTTGGTTGATTTATTCATCTATAAAAATTGTTTCTATTATATAAACATAATCCACTATATTTTCATTATAAACTTCTCTAAAAAGGATTTCAATTTTATTATCAAATCTAGTAGAGTCTTCATCTGCCGAGTTCTTAAATTCGTCAAAATACTTAAATTTTCCTAATAAAAGTTTATTAGCAGTCTCGTTAGAAACTGCCATTAAATTCCATTGAAATTCTTCATTATATTTCCATTTTTTTACAGCCTTTCTGGTAGCTTCAAGTCCTTGTAGTTTGGCCAGGTCTATTTCTTGTTGCACATCTTCTTCTAAAAACATATCTCTTTCAGCTTTTTGTTGTTGCACCAATATTCCTGCTAAGTCGCTTATTGGAGATAATGGCCCAAGAGGGAGCGATAAAGGCTCGGAAGTATCTAAATCGTTCATTCCAAATCTTAAAATATCAAAAACATCTAATGCCCTTCCTGTCTTCTTAACAGCCCCAAGTAATATTACTCGTTTCCCATTCTTAGCAAAATAATCCAACTGGCTAACTCCTCTTGTGGTTCGCAACCCATTGCCATGGTTATAACCAAAGTTTTTACCACTCTCCATTTTTTCAAAGAGCTCGCCAGAATTACTGTATATGTTTTTGTATTCGTAAATAAGTCGTTTGCCTGTATATACTTTACCGTAATTATCCACCATATACCCTTTTTTTAATTTGGTAAAGGCTATCTGTTTTATATTGGAGGCAGCCCGTTTTGTGGCCATATCTAGCCCTTTATCTTTAATTTGATCTAAGGCAAAACCTTCTGTAAATTCGACTAAAAGCATTGGGTCTCCATCGTTACTTATAAATTCGGGCAAATTATGTGTTGGTGTTGGTGTTTTAATGTATAGTGTACGATTGGAGAAATATACAGAAAGTTGTTTGTCTCTTGAACTATTAACCTCGCCTTTGTACTCCCATTCCCAATAAAGCTCTAAGTTAGAAAAAATATCGTCGGCAACTTCTTGCTCCCAACTACTCGGTAAGTTTAATTCTAACATTATTCTGTTTCCTTTTACAATACCTTCTAATGAAACTTTGTTTCCTTCAAACTCGTCGTCATCAAAGAAAAAATCTGCCTCCTTTAATTTAAAAACAATCTTAGTTCCTTCTTGTATCCCTATGGTTTTAAAGTGGAAATAAACAGTGTCTTCTAAACGTGCTCTTTCTATTCTCTTTTTTCCTGTTTTATCGGTACTCCACCAAAAACCAACTATTTTTTCATATTTATTGCTTATTTCTGGCGCCTCATACTCTCCAAAAGTAATGTCTCTGCCTGCGCTGTAATTAATATCGTCTGCACTATTAAAAACAATGCTCCCTTCTTTGGCATGTTTTAAAATAGTACCTGCTGTTTCGGTATATTTTCCTCCTGCTATTTTTAGTATTGTTCCCATTTTAAAAAAGATTTACTTTTTTACTGCTATTATTTTTTATGTCTTCTTTGCTGTGTAAATCTATTTTACCCTGTGTGCTGTTACTAGTGATGTCTTTTGCATGAGTTTCTAAAGAGTCAGACTCTGTTGTAAAACGATCACTGGCCTGCTCGGTAATGTTTTTTGCCATAATGCTCAAATCTTCACCTGCAGTAATGGTTGTATCATCCCCTGCGCCGATAGTGATATCATCCCCGGCATTAATGCCCATGCTTTTTCCCGCACTGGCCGTTAGGTTTTCGCTAGCCGTAATATCAATGTTTTTAGCACTGATGCTTATGTTTTCGGGCGCGCTTATGCGGATGCTAGAGTTGGCCGTATCAATAAAAATAATGTTATTATTTTTATCTGTAATTGTAATGCTCTCTGCCTTATGGGTATCATTAAACGCGATCATATGTCCGCTACGCGTGATGATGCTTTTTTGCGTGTTCTCACTTCCGCCACCAGCTCCCGTTTGCCCATTAAATAAGCTTCCCAGCACAAAGGGCCTGTTAGGATCGTTAAACCTAAAGCCCAGCAGTACCTGGTCGTCCTTTTCGGGAATAAACACAAAGCCCCTGTTGGTGCTTATTTGGTCGCTACTTCCGCCATCGGGTGTTAACACACGGATCCATGCGGTTTTCATCTCGCCCGATTGCCAGTTCATCTGTACCTGCACGCGGCCTTTTTGTTGGGGGTCTTCGTTGCTCAGCACCCTTGCCATTTGGGTATGGGCGATGGGCAGTGCGACCTCGGGCTCTGGCAAGGATCCAATATCGGCCGGTAGGGCCACAAAGCTGTTGGTGTAATAATGGGCCTCTTTGGCATAATGCGTGATCTCGGTAATTATATATTTGCCATGCTTTTTGGTGGCAAAACGGGCCATGCCGTCCAGTACGGCGGTCTCTATATCGATAACGCTGCCTACGGACAGGCCTCT
>NZ_JBHMFC010000094.1:0-39130 GCF_042427585.1 Mariniflexile ostreae
TAAATATGTGCTGATATTTGACAATAGGCTTGATCGCGCGGGCTGTTAAGTGTTTACCTGTATGGGGCATCAAAACAAATCGCGCTTCATCTTGAAAGTATAGGCTTACTTGCCTGTACTTGTTTTTATTTAGACTTATTCTAATTTTGTCTAGGTCATTAGGGAGTTTTTAAAAAAGCTTTTTCAGCTTCTCCTTCTTTTTTATAATGCGATTTACGCGGGCTTTTAAGCTTGGTCTTAAAATGCTTTATCAAATATTTACGCAACCAATGGTATTGTATATTTATGCCAAATTCATTGTTTACCCACGCTTGCGCATCCCAATATCCCAAAAACCCCCGATCGCTAGAATTCAGGCGTTTTTCAAGTTCCTTATGTATTTCAGGAGTAATTATTTTTGACTTCTTATTCCGGGGCAAGTCAGTCAATAAAAAAGATATTCCATTTTCAAGATACTGTTTTGTCCAGCGTTGTTGAGTTCGTGGATCGATACCTAAATAATCACAAAGCTCCTGGCGCGTTTTAAACTTATTTTCCTTTAGATAGATTAAAAACATGACACGCTTTTCATACTTTATATTAGTTTGAACTTTGAGCAGTGCTTTAAGCTCCTCAATGCTTTGGGTTATTGTAAAATCTTGTGGTTTTGCCATTAGTAAATATACTATAAAAAAAACGACATTATATAATTAAATTGGTATTAGAGTTCTGGGCATTGCCCTAAGCCTCCTTTCTTTCAAGCAAAAAAAAACATTAACTAAAACCGTTTTAAAATTTACGAACAGCAAAATCCTCATATATAAAGATTTGATAATAGCATAAGACCTATTCCCATATAGTAGGGAAATATGAAGTAAATTTATGAATTAAATAAAAATTACCGCTTTAAAACATCTACTAAAGCAGGTTTCAAATGATGAAATTCAAAGTCAAAACCTTCATCTTCTATCTTCTTTGAGCTTACCCGTTGGCTAGCAAACAAAAGCGTATGCATGTCTCCCAAAATTAATTTCATAAGACCTTTAGGAATATTTGGTAAAAACAGCGGACGCTCTAAAACCTGTGCGGCTGTTTTAGTAAGTTCTTTATTGGTTACTGCATTTGGTGCTACAGCATTATACACCCCCTCCAACCTTTGTTTTAGTACATATAAATAAATATGAGCCAAATCTTCTATATGAATCCACGATTGCCACTGCTTACCAGTACCAAAAGCAGCTCCCAAACCTAATTTTATAGGATTTACTATTTGTGGGAGCGCCCCTCCTTTTTCAGACAAAACCAGTCCTGTTCTAAGTTTTGAAACGATAATGCCCAAAGTTGAGAAACCATCCACGGCTTGCTCCCACTGCTGCACCACTTGGTATAAAAAAGAGTCATAAGATTCATTAAACGTTTCATCATAATAATGAGTACGACAATCTGGATAAATACCGATGGCACTAGCAGAGACGACTTGTTTTATAGGATAATTCCCTTTTTTTATAGTTTCTATTAATAACTGTGTGGGTATGATGCGACTAGAAAGAATTTCATTTTTATAGGAAGACGTCCATCGTTTTGCAATACTTGCTCCAGCCAAATGTATAATGACCTCAACATCCTTAAAACAGGCAGTGTCTATCTCATTTTCTTTAGGATTCCAATAAAAACCCTGATATTCCTTTGCACTGGTAATTTTAGATTTAGATGTGGTTAGGTAATTAACTAAAATCTGTTCTTTATGACAAAGCTTTACAATCTCCTGCCCAATCAAACCCGTAGCTCCTGTAATTAGTATGCGCATTATATTTTTTATTTAAAGTTACAAAATGACGGATCAGTTTAAACTGACTTTATATTAGGTTTAACACTCAGGTTACGAACATACTTACAATAATTGAAACTATAACTTAATAATTTAAACATGTATTCTATCTGCTTATATAAAACAACCCCTACCCTTGCATTTATTCCTATAAAATAACAGGACATCATTTAGAGATTCGAAGTCTGTTATTTTAAAAAAAAATTAGACTAAATATGATTTAATAAATTGAGGCGAGAACTTTATACTACTTTAAAGCCCTTAGCATTTCCCGTTTTCCTGGAGGCCCAGGCAGCTTTTCCACATTAAACCCAACAGCCTGCATAGCCCTCCTAACACTACCTTTGGCCGCATACGTAACCAAAAACCCTCCTGGTTTTAAGGCTCTATAAGTCGCTTCAAAAATAGCCTCCGTCCATAACTCTGGCTGAACTCTTGCTCCAAAAGCATCAAAATAAATGAGATGATATACTTCTTTCTCTTGTAATTCTGAAAAAAATTGTTGCTTTTTAGTCAAATAAAATTGCTTTACAATCTTATGTTTTTTACCCCAAGGGGTTCGATGTAACGCTTCAAAAAGATTTTGCTTATGTTCAACTTTTAATGCTGTAGGATAATTAAGTTTTAAAACATGCTCCATGGAAACCGGATAGGCTTCCATTCCACAGTAATCTATATGTATATTTGCTTTTTCTGCCTCAAGCATTGTAATAAAAGCATTTAAGCCTGTGCCAAATCCAATTTCTAAAATGCTGATATCAAGATTAGGCTTAGAATCTTTTAAACAGAATTCATTAAAATAATCTAAACCATGTTTAATAAATACATGATAAGCCTCTTGAATGGCACCATGTTTAGAGTGGTATTGTTCATCCCATTCCGGCAAGTAAATACTTGACGACCCATCTGCAGTAACAACTAGTTCTCTTTTCATTTTATCACTTTTAAGCATATGCTTACAACCATTTAAGTATTTTTGTAAAAATAACACATAAACCATATGTTTTTGATATCTTATCCTTTTTTTATAATTAGTTATTTACTTAAATTTGTGCCATATAATTACTTAAAGCTATAGCCATGAGCGCAGCCATTAACAATATTGAAATACAGAAGGCAAAGACTTCAAAAATTAGCAGTATAGATTTTGACAACCTAAGTTTCGGTAAAGTCTTTTCTGACCATATGTTACTGTGTGTCTATAAAGATGGCATGTGGCAATTACCAAAAGTGGTGCCTTATCAACCTATTACCCTAGACCCCTCTTCAAAAATTTTCCATTATGGGCAATCGGTATTTGAAGGTCTAAAGGCTTATAAGGATACCGATGAAAATATATGGCTTTTCCGTCCAGAAGACAACTTTAGACGTTTAAATATCTCGTCAAAACGATTATCTATTCCTGAACTCCCTGAAGACTACTTTATGGCAGGGCTTAAAACGTTGTTGCAAGTTGATCGTGATTGGATTCCAAAAAGCGAAGGCAGCTCGTTATATATCCGTCCTTTTGTTTTTGCTTCTGGCAATGGATTTCATGCATCTCCTGCAGACGAATATATGTTTATTATAGCCACAGCACCATCGGGGTCTTATTTTTCTGGAAAGCTAAAGGTTTTAATAGAGCAAACCTATTCACGATCTGCTAACGGCGGTGTTGGTTTTGCCAAAGCTGGCGGCAATTATGCTGGACAGTTTTACCCCACTCAATTAGCTGTAGAAAAAGGATACCAACAAGTTATCTGGACAGATGACACTACACACGAATATATAGAAGAAGCAGGTGCTATGAATATTTTTGTAAGAATAAACGACACGTTAATTACAGCTCCAATAAGCGACCGAATACTGGACGGCATAACACGTAGAAGTATTTTGGAAATAGCCAAAACAGAAAATATTCCTGTTGAAGTTAGAAAAATAAGCGTTAAAGAGGTTGTTGAAGCCTCTAAAAATGGCACACTTAAGGAAATGTTTGGTGCTGGAACAGCAGCCGTAATATCCCCTATTGCTGCCTTTGGCCATGAAGATAAAGATTACGATTTACCAACATTAGAGAATAGCTATGGTGCTTTACTTAAAAAACGCATCACAGACATCCAGACCAATAAATCTGAAGATCCTTTTGGATGGCGTGTTAAAGTTTAAAAAAACATCCTACATAAAACATAAAAGAAGCCCAGGGCTTCTTTTATGTTTTATGTAAAGAGGTTTTGTAAAAACCCAATATTAAATCTTTTCTTTATCAAGAATAGATTTAATATTGGGTTCAAAATAATAGGGTCCTTTTAATACTTTGCCATCGGCCCTATAAATAGGTTTCCCATCCTCTCCTAATTTACTCATATTGCTGCGTTGGATCTCATTAAACACATCTTCAATTTTATATTGCATCCCATGCTCTATTATGGTGCCGCATAAAATATAAAGCATATCGCCTAATGCATCGGCAACTTCAACTAAGTCATTGTTATTGGCTGCTTCAATATATTCTTCATTTTCCTCTTTCATCAAATTAAATCGCAACATATTTTTATCTGTTCCCAGATGCGCTGTTGGCTTTTCTAAATGTCCCAATTTAAATGCCTTATGAAAAGCCATAACAGCTTCAATTTTGTTTTTCATACCTTTCCCCTTTATTGTTTACTAGAGAGCTGATGCTTCACCTTCACGCCTTCTATTTTCTCTTTTAATTTTATTTCTTCTTAATACAAATTAACAGTTATAAGAAGGAGTTCTTTTGAATTTGATTATTTTTGTATAAAAATAACTATATGTTCAGCAAGGGTCAAATCATTTTCGGTATTATTTTTTTTGTAGTTTTTGCCATTGTTATCGGTTATAGCTACAGAAAAGATTTAAAACTCCATAAACGATTTTATTCTGGAAGTATTTGGATGCTAATCGCTTTTATCGCCTTTATACTTTTCTTCTCGGCCATCAAATTCTTTTTCAAGTAGAATATCTCATATTCTAAAACCACCTATACATTTACATCCTTATTTAAATCGTTAATCTCATTTCCACATAGGCATATTCATAAAAATTAACAATATGTTACGCAACCAAAGTATTAAGCAAGCATCTGTTTAGCAACTAAACTACTTTAATTATGAAAATAATTTTAATTATTTTAATATTACTTGTTGTAAACGCATTATTATTGGTGTTTAGCATAAACAAAGAATAAGTGTGCACAAAAAAAGGTAGCCTTTTTAAATCGCTACCTTTTTTATTTTTTTAACGTACAGTAAAGCATTACGCTTTTAAATCAGTTAACTTCGGGCAAGAAACTATATCGTTTACCATACTCTATCATCTGCACAGCAAAGCTTTCGGGTTGTACCACATGAATTTTAACAATGTTATCCTCTTGATCTGTTTCTGTAACCAAAACAGGATTAACAAAACCCATATATGGTGCCGTAGTAAATTGTTTATTACGTTCTAGAACTTCGCTATGAATGGCTTGGTCCACTTTCACACCATAATTTTCAACTAAAGCTTCTACAGCCTTATAATCACCTTCAGATTTTATACGCTGTGTTTCCTTTAATAACTGACCAAAAAGCGCTCGAAGTTTTACGTAATCGTTAATCTGGTAATAGGTTTTTCCGTTGCGGTTTATACGCTCAATTACATTTTCTGATGCTCCCTTTTCAAACACCCACGCAGACACCCATTGCCTGTTTCGCATATGCGCTTGCTCTACGTCATCACCCAAATTTAAACGAATCAATTGGGTTAAAAGTCCGTTTCTTATATAGTTATTATAAGCTGCCTTGCCTGTTTTTTCCCAATCATCTACAAGACCTAGCTCTTGTATTTTATTATCATATAAGTAATAAAGTGCTACCAAATCTGCCCTTCCTTCTTCTAGAGTGGATGCGTAATTCTTTAAGGTCTCTTTAGTCTCGCCTACACCAGGGTTTAATTGCCCAGAAGCATGACCAATAACTTCGTGTAAAGCCGTATGTAATTTATCGGCTAATTTTCCGTATTTTTTTTCTAATTCCAGTTCTTCATCATCGTTTACAAATTCTTTTAAGCGATCGGAATTACCAGAACTGTTAGCAGCATCAATAATATTTCCTAGAGAAACCGATTTACTACCAACCGCTGTACGAATCCAGTTCGCATTGGGCAAATTCACACCAATTGGCGTGCTTGGTGAGGCATCTCCTGCCTCTCCTGCTACATTTACGGTTTTGTAAGACACCCCAATAACATTTTTCTTTTTATGGGCTTCCATTAAGGGGGAATGGTCTTCAAACCACTGTGCATTATCTGATAGAACTTTCATTTTTTCCGACATATCAAAATCGGTGATCTGAACAATCGATTCATAAGAGCCTTTATACCCAAGGGGATCGTTATACACTTCAATAAAACTATTAATATAATCTATATTGCCTTCAGTAGAGGCTGTCCACGCCACATTATAATCGTCCCAAATCTGTAAATCACCTGTTTTGTAATAAGCAATCAATTGCCCCAAAGCATTGGATTGAGATTCATTTTCAGCTACATCTTTAGCTAGCTCCAACCACTTAATAATTTCATCAATAGCCGCTCCATATAAACCTCCAGATTTATAAACCCGCTCTTTTAAAACGCCATTTTCTTTCACTAATTGAGAGTTTAGACCAAATGACAAAGGCTTTTCGGGGTTAGGAGACACTTTTGTTTTATAGAAATTCTCAACATCAGCATTGGTAACATTTGGACCATAAAAATTTACTGCAGAAAGCGCTACATTATCAGCTCCTTTTGCTTTATTGACTTTTTTTGAATCGGTATCATTAAAAAGCACTTCGAAAACCTCACCCTCTAAAGAGGTATTAGTCTGTTCTAATAAGGCATTTAAGTATTCAGGAGAAAAGCCTGGTTTTAATTTATCGTTAGAGTAGTGATGATGTATGCCATTACTAAACCAGATACGTTTTAAATAAATTTCGAAAGCCTCCCACTCCTTTGTGGCTTTATCTCCAGCATATTGTATATAAATGTTTTCTAAAGCTTTTCTTATTTTAAGATTGTGCTTATAGTTTTGATCCCATATAATATCGCGCCCCGCTAAACCTGCTTGGGTTAAATAATATACCAACTTCTGTTCTTTTAAATTCAAGTTCTCCCAACCAGGGATTTGATAACGCAATATCCTTACATCAGAAAATTGTTCTACATTATAATCAAATGCGGAAGTCTCAACGACTTGACTTGTTTCGGGTTTCTTTTTAGACGCTTCGCTTCCACAGGACAACATAAGCCCTGCTAAAGCTGCTAAACTCCATATTAATTTTAATCTCATAGTTAATATATTTATAATAAAATAGACTCTTTTTGAAAAAAGATTATTAATTCATTTAAAAAGCGAATTGTTCATTATTAAAAATTTATTTTAAACACAACAAATGTAATAATTTATTAATCGAAATTTAAAAATGATTATATTTGATTTATATAAATCGTCTCTATCATAAAGACGTTATATTTGAAAGATAAAACCTAAACCAAATATAATGAAAGCTCTTAAGTACGTTTTTTTCTTATTACTTATTATTATCATAGGTCTAACCATATACATTGCCGTACAGCCCAATTCTTATGAAGTTACCAAAACTAGAACCATAAAAGCACCTGCTACTGTTATTTATGACCACGTTATCGATTTTAAAAATTGGGAATCTTGGCCTGTTTGGAGCACAGAAGATACTGACATACAAATTACTTACCCTGAAAAAACAAAAGGAATAGATGCGTCTTATTCGTGGAAAAGCAGCACAGGAACCGGTACAGTAAACACTATTGAAACCACCCCCAATTCATCTATTAACCAACATATCCTATATAGTGAATTTCCCAAATCTGATATCGATTGGAGTTTCACCCCAAATGCAGATGGCTCTACAGATGTAAGCTGGACCTTTTCAAGTAAAAACTTACCCTTTAAATTTAAAGCTTTTTCCATTTTATCTGGCAGTATGGAAGAACGTTTTGGAATTAATTTCGATCAAAGTTTAGAAAGGCTAGAAAGAGAGGTTCTAGCAGACATGAAAAAATATAGTATAGAAATAGATGGTGTAACCCAATATAGTGGTGGTTTTTATATTTACACTACCATGTCGTGTAAAATAAGCCAGTTGGAAACCGAAATACAGAAATTGCTTCAAAAACTAAGCTCTTATGCTACACAAAACAACATTAAAATGGCTGGTGCTCCATTTGTAAAGTACCACAATTGGGACGACGCTAATAATGCCGTCATGTTTTCTTTTTGCATCCCCACAACAGACCGGGTTATAACTACAGAAAATGATTTATTAACAGGACAAATTATGCCTTTTAAAGCTGTTAAAGCAACACTACATGGCGATTACAGTAATTTAAAGGAGGCTTGGAGAAAAACCATGGCGTATTTACCCAATAATGGCTTAATATTAGCTGAAGAAGGCCCTATGCTTGAAACATACCCTACAGACCCACGAAACACTCCAAACCCTGCCGATTTGGTTACTCATCTATACATTGCTATTCAAGAGTAACACATAAAAGCCTTATTGCTTGTTTTTCAGATGGGGGTTCCAAAATCTTTTAAACCTGCGCTATAAATAGCATGACCAATTTTATTACGCAAATTTTAGCGTTTTTTATAGGCATCCATTTAAGGAGGTAATAGCTTATAAGCTTAGTGGTTTTTAAAAGCCTTTACTCCAGCTTCCACTCTGGTTTTTAAATAGTTTTGTCTTGGCACCACTGGGCATGAGTATTTTTCATTATAAGCACAGTATGGGTTATAAGCCGTATTAAAATCAATGCGCATGGTGTCACCTTCGGGTATTCTGGCATCCATATAGCGGCCTCCTCCATAGCTGTCAACACCGTTGGTTTCATCTAAAAAAGGAAGAAACAAATAGTCTTCATTTCCTTTTTCATTCATGGTGTCTTCACCTTGATAGATATTTAACTGATATTCCTGGCCTTTTAAAGTAAAATGCAAAACGCCATAAACCCGTTCTCTAGTAATCCTATCTGTAGTTGTTTTTAAATCAAAAAACTCAGAATCTGGTGTGCGCTTTAAAATAGCGGTAACCACATAAGTGGAATCAAACTTAAAAAAATCTAGTCCTTCAAAATACTTTATATCCTTTTCCTTTAAAGGTGATCTGCTAGCATCTTTAAATTCGGCATTAAGATTTTTTTGAAATTCTGTATCCCCTTTTATCGGGCGTTTCTTCTGATTGCAGCTCGTAAAGCAAATGATGGCTAAAGCAAATACAAATATGTGTTTCATTTTTAATAATTTTCTATTCAAAAATACAATTTAAGATTAGTTTACATAATTTCGTAGTATAAATTAATATTCGTATCATATAATGAGGGACTAGGTTCCCTAAACAAATCTGTAATACCTATAAATTTTGAAATTAGAAAAAGATATTATTATCGTAGGTGCTGGCCCCATAGGGATTGCTTGTGCTTTGGAATGTAAAAAAAGACAATGGGATTATACTGTTTTGGAAAAAGGCGCTCTTACAAACTCTTTATTCCATTATCCAAAAAACATGACGTTTTTTTCGACTTCGGAAAAATTAGAAATCGCTGGCATTCCTTTTATCAGTAACAACCCTAAACCCAATAGAGATGAAGCTTTAGAGTATTACCGCAGAGTGGTAACATCCCACGAGCTAAACATCAACCTTTATGAAACAGTAAGATCCATACAAAAAGAAAATAACGTTTTTGAAATTTCTACAAGCAAAAGGCTTTTTAGTGCCAACCATGTTATAATATGTACTGGTTTTTATGATATTCCAAATTTACTTAACATTAAAGGAGAGCAACTTCCTAAAGTAACACATTATTATAAAGAGGCGCATAAATATGCTTTACAAAATGTTGTTGTGGTAGGTGCCAGCAATTCATCTGTAGATGCCGCTTTAGAAATATGGAGAAAAGGCGGAAAGGTTACTATGGTTGTAAGAGGCGAAGGTATAGGCCAAAGAGTTAAATACTGGGTAAGGCCAGATATTCTCAACCGAATAGAAGAAGGCAGTATTAAAGCTTATTTTAATTCGGAAATAGAAAAGATTGAAGCCGATGCGGTAACCATTAAAACACCTTCAGGAATATTCTCCATACCAAATGATTATGTAGTGGCACTAACAGGATATGTTCCCGATATTAAATTATTAAAAAACAGTGGCATTGCTGTATCTAACGATGAGAAAAAAACACCTATTTATAATCCAGAAACGATGGAATCTAATGTTAAAAACCTGTACTTAGCTGGAGTGATCTGCGGTGGAAAAGAAACCCATAAATGGTTTATTGAAAATTCAAGAATACATGCGAAAATAATAGCGGCTAGTATTGAAAAAAGAAAGGTCTAACGTTGTTTCTTAGAGTGTACTCGCTTCTAGTGTTTAGAACAAAAACTTAAAGCGCTTTAACAGCTTTCTGCTTTACCACATGAGATAAGGCAATTTGGGTTTTAGATTCTCCATAAACGATGAGCTGATCGATAAAACTCTCTAAATGTTTTTGATTTTTTAAAACCACTTCCATGACAATATTTTCATCTCCAGTGATACGATAACAGTTTATCACTTCATCATAGGTCTTTACCTTTTCAAGAAATGGTTTTAATTTACCCATAAAAGCCCTTAAAGTTATAATGGCCTTAAGTTGGTAACCCATTTCAAATGGCGACACCATGGCTTTATAGCCCTCAATAACGCCTAAATCTTCCATTTTCTTTATGCGTTCTGAAACAGCAGGAGATGTAATCCCCACTTGTCGACCAATCTCAGCATTGGATTGTCTCGCATTTTCTTGTAGGCACTTTAAAATTTTCCTATTAAGACTGTCCATGTTTTTTAAAGTATTTTGGGTACAATTATTTAAGTTGTAAAGTAAATATACATTATTACTTTAAAAAAGAAAGCAAAAGATCCTTTTTAGTGAGTAATTTTGAAACGATTGCTAAGAAAAATAAAACATGCTATCTAATACCCCATCATACCTATCGGAATTACCGATTTACAAAAAGGCGATTGAGATTTTCACCTTATCTCAAAGCATATCGTCTTACATAAGTCGTGATTTGTCTGCCTTGGATAAAAACGGCTCCGAAGACCCTCATATTTATTTCTCTGGTGATATTGTTCAACAATCCGTTTCGTTGGCACCAGAAATAGCCAATGCTGAGTTACAGCGGTATTCAGATAGAAAGCACAAACATATTGCTGCGCTTAAGCGTCTTACACATATGCTTTATAAAAACTCCTACCGTTTAGAGCGTTCGCATAGCAATGGAAAAGATTTTTTACCCATTCTACGTAGTGAACTTAAAAAATTCAAGAAACTGCAACGCACTTGGTTGCTTACTCTCTAGTACCTACTGAGCAGCATGTTCTTAAATGCTTTCCCACACCTTGGCTCTGTCGTACCCTCTTAAAGAAACCATATAAAACACTGACAATCAAATTAACCAACACCTAATTCATTTATATTCAACACGGAAACTGAGGGGTTAAAAAGCAAAATACTCAATGAAAATTTTTAAAAATTTTAGTAGCTTCATTATGGGCACTCTCAAAGCTAAGCGCGTTTAATGGATTACAATTTTTAGTTGTAAAATAAGACAACAATTTTTCTGTAGGCATATTCCCTACCAACTCATCTTTTGCCATAGGACAGCCACCAAAACCTTGAATAGCACCATCAAAACGATAACATCCAGCATTATATGCGGCATCTACTTTCTCAAACCAAGTTGTTGGTGTTGTATGCAAATGTGCTCCAAACTCGATATTTGGATATAGAGGAATTAAATTTGAAAACAAATAATCGATACTTTCTGGAGTAGATGTCCCTACTGTATCACTTAAAGATAAGATATTAACTCCCATATTAGAAAGTTTCTCTGTCCATTCCCCTACTACATTTACATTCCATGGATCGCCATAAGGGTTTCCAAAACCCATAGAAACATAAACTACAAGCGTCTTATTTGACTTATAGGCTATTTCCAAAATTTCGGAAAGCATTACAGTAGATTGGGCGATGGTTTTATGAGTGTTACGCATTTGAAAGTTTTCCGAAATAGAAAACGGATATCCCAAATAATCAATATTCTTGTGCTTACAAGCCTCTTCTGCACCTCTTATATTTGCGACTATAGCTAATAACTTGCTGTTAGTTTTACTTAAATCTAGCTGCGACAAAACAGTGGCGCTATCCACCATCTGAGGAATAGCTTTAGGGGATACAAAGCTGCCAAAATCTATAGTATCGTACCCTACGCGTAATAACGATTGGATATATTGCACCTTTTGCGCCGTAGGAATAAATTGTTTTATCCCCTGCATGGCATCTCGCGGACATTCTATTATTTTTATTAGTTCTGACATGTATCCATTAAAGAGATAAAAATACTATTATTTTATGTAACCCATTACTATAAGAACCCCATTTTATAGTTATAAAAACGCTATAGCAAATTTGGCAAACAAACCTATATTAAACCCATACCCGCGCTAAAAGTAACTAAAACGGGATTGTGGCAACTAAAATGTATGCTGGTGTATCCGTATCATGTGCGTATTACCATCCTATTTGCTCCTAACCAGATAACAGATACTGATACATCATGCTGAATAACGAATAAAGCCTACGCTTAACGTTTTTTTTATTCATTATTTAGATGAAGCTATACATTTGAGTAAATGTTTGCCCCAATGAATATTTTTGCCATAAAATTTAAACCTGTTTTATCCATCCTGGCTTGTGTTTTATCTTTTTGTACCATGGCACAAGAGGTACAACTATTAGCCTGTGGAACGGAAACCGATACTGAATCCATCACCTATCGTCATACTTATCCATCGCAAATTAAATCTTTTGAAGACGAATATTGGCGCCTCACCACTCAAAGCAAAAAAACTTCCGCTAAAAAGAATAATGCTACACCGGCAATCAACTCCATTCCCATTAAAGCCCATATTATTACAGCAACTAATGGTACGGGAGGTCTTGACACAGCCACGCTCCATAGCGCTATTGATACCCTTAATGATATTTATGCGAGTGCTTTTTTAGAATTTTTTATTTGTGAAGACATCAATTACATCAACCAAGACGACCTTTATTTTAATTTTGAAAAGAGCAAAGAGTCAGATTTAATAAAAAACCACTTTACTTCTGGTGTTATTAACCTCTATTTTACTAAATATGTTGAAATTTCAAATGGTAATAGCCTTTGCGGATACTCCAATACATTTGGCAGTCCTGACATTATTGTCATGAAAAACGCCTGTGTTACCAACGGTATTACATTAGCTCATGAAATGGGTCATTTTTTTTCATTACTGCACACTCATGGCCCCAGTAGCACTAAATTAACAACAGAATTGGCCGATGGCTCAAATTGCGATACCGATGGAGATCAAATTTGTGATACGCCAGCCGACCCCTTATTAGATTTCTGTAATGTTGATCGGGACTGCACATACACCGGAACCATAACAGATGCAAATGGCGATGCTTTTACACCCGATACGAGCAACATTATGTCCTACTCAACACACAGCTGCAAATCTCATTTTTCACCGCAACAATTGGCCCGAATCTATGCCTTTTACAAATCTGCCCGAAATTATTTAAAATGCCCGTCTTATCATGTAGACATACATGCCAATAGCACTCAGGAATGTGGAGGATCCTTAACCGTTCAGTTTACAGATACTAGTTTTGGTGCTGTTGCGTGGTCTTGGGATGTTGATGGCGATGGGTTAGAAGATTATACAATCCAAAATCCAACACATACTTATACATCGGGCATTTACGATGTAACCCTAACAATTTCCAAAGCCTCAGGGTTTAGAAAAAAAGAGTCTGATACCAAAGACATTAAGGCATGCCCAGAAACTAAAACCATTACCAAAACATTTCCTCAATATATAAAAGTGGGTGCTATCGACGGTCTATCATTAAACGAAACTTTTGATAATTTTAAAATGGCGTCAGATTACGGTTGGACTGCTATTGATGTTTCCGGCAATGGCTATAACTGGTATTCTAACTCTGGACAAACGGTTTCCAATGGTACAGGGCCTGCTGTAGACCATACTAAACAAACCGCTTCTGGAACTTATATCTATGCTGAAGCTTCTGGAGCATTGGCCGGAGATGTAGCAACATTTGTTTCCCCCTGTATGACAATCCATTCTCATAATGCTAAACTCCGTTTCAACTACCATATGTTTGGAAAAAACACAGGGTCTCTCCACGTAGATATCGAAACCAGTACGGGGCTTTATATTAAAGATGTTATTCCAGCTATATATGGCGAACAACAAAAAGAACAACACGAGGCCTATAGAACTCAAGTTGTAGATTTATCTGCTTATGCCAATAAAAATATTGTTATTCATTTTAGAGCCATTAGAGGTGCTGGATGGGATGGTGATATAGCTATAGATGATGTTTCTATCACTGATGATATTTATGTTGAAGATGACACTGAAAACATTAAAATTTATCCCAATCCAGTAACAGGGGACAAGCTATATGTAAACACCGAAGATGTTGTAGATTTTAGAATTACCAACTTAGTTGGTCAGGTTTTCAAGAAAGGGCAATTAGATAATCAAGCAATTGATATAAGCTACTTATCTCCAGGCTCTTATTTTCTAGTACTTCAAAATAAAAAATCTAAAACCGTTAAGCAGTTTATTAAATCCTAATCTATAGATAACACAAATCCATTTCTAAATAAGTCTCTAAGAGCGGTTTGTTTTTAAAATGGCCTTATTTATCGCTTTAATTAAACCTGGTCCTTCATAAATAAAGCCTGTATAAACCTGTACCAAATCGGCTCCTGCTCTTATTTTCTCCAAAGCATCTTTAGAAGAATGAATACCACCAACACCAATTATAGGAAAAGCTTTTTTACTTTTTTCTGACAGGTATGCTATAACTTGAGTGCTTTTTTCTGTTATAGGTTTACCACTTAAACCACCATTACCAATAGCATCAAGTTGAGCCTTAGGTGCTTTTAAGTTACTTCTATCCATAGACGTGTTACTTGCAATAACACCATCTAAGTGAGTGTCTGCAACAAGCTGTATAATTTCATCTAATTGCGTATTGTTTAAGTCTGGAGCAATTTTCAGAAGAATAGGTTTTTTATTTTCAAATGTTGCATTGGCCTGTTGCACCGCTTCAATCAACTCTTCTAAATAGTCTTTATCATTTAATTTGGCATGGCTCCCTACATTAGGACAACTTACATTCAAGACAAAATAATCCACATAGGGGTGCAAGGCATTAAAACATTCCAAATAATCTTTAGTATAATCCTCTGGGGCTGTGTTCGTATTTTTACCAATATTTCCGCCAATGATTAGCTTACCTTGGTTTTGCTTTAACTGATGGATGGCCGCTTCCAAACCGTCATTATTAAACCCCATACGGTTAATAATGCCTTTATCATCTTTAAGACGAAACAATCTTTTTTTAGGGTTTCCCTGCTGCCCTTTAGGGGTTACCGTGCCTATTTCTATAAAACCAAATCCGAAATTTGCCAACTGATTGTACAATACCGCATTTTTATCAAATCCCGCTGCTAAACCCACGGGGTTTTTAAATGTTAAACCAAATAATTTCCGCTCCAACCGTACGTCTTCGATAACAAAAAAACCTCTAAACAAGGAGGGGATTCCAGGAACTTTAGAAAGGTTTTTAATTAATGAAAATGTAAAATGATGAACGCTTTCAGGGTCGAACAGAAAAAACAAAGGACGAAGTAATAATTTGTACATCTTAAAATATTTATGCAAAAATACCTCTAATTAAAAAATTGCACAATCCAAAAGCATAAAAAATTAAAGAGATTGATTTTTACTGTTTTAAATGCTGTCGACATATTCTAAACAAACACGATTCCATTTCTAAAAAACACCCTATCGTATACAAAGCTTCCTTTCTTTGATATATGATTTTATATAAATTATTGTATTTTTGAAACTTTAAATAGGACTGTTTATTTTAATCAAATCTTATTTTCCCATAAAGCATTAATACTTTTCTTTTCAAATGATTTCAAAAGAACACATTATAAACCGTTTTGTAAGTTATATAACGATAGATACAGAATCCGACCCTGAAAGCCTTACTACACCTAGTACAGAAAAACAATGGAACCTGGCCCACAAATTAGTAGAAGAGCTTAAGGCCATTGGTATGTTAGATGTGAGCATAGACGATAATGCGTATATAATGGCAACCCTACCAAGCAATGTCGATTATGATGTTCCAACTGTTGGATTTATATCTCACTTTGACACATCTCCCGATTTTACTGGAGCCCATATAAACCCTCAAATTATTGAAAAATATAACGGAAAAGATATTATTTTAAACCAAGAAAAAAATATCATTTTATCTCCTGATTATTTTGAGGATTTATTACAATATAAAGGACAAACCTTAATTACCACAGATGGCACAACACTTTTAGGAGCTGATGATAAAGCGGGCATTTGTGAAATTATTTCAGCTATGGAGTATTTGATAAACCATCCTGAAATAAAGCATGGTACCATACGAGTGGGCTTTACACCTGATGAGGAAATTGGAAGAGGAGCTCATAAATTTAACGTGGAAAAATTTGGTGCCGCATGGGCATATACCATGGATGGTAGCCAAATAGGAGAATTAGAATATGAAAACTTTAATGCGGCCAGTGCCGTGGTAAAAATAAAAGGAAGAAGTGTACACCCTGGTTATGCTAAAGGAAAACTAGTTAACTCGATGTACTTTGCAACAGAATTTATAAACTCGTTACCACGTTTAGAAACTCCTGAGCATACAGAAGAATATCAAGGTTTTTTTCATTTGCACACCATTAAAGGTGATGTTGAAGAAACGGTGCTTCAGTATATAATCCGCGACCATGATAAAGGTCATTTTGAGGCTCGAAAAGAGATGATGCAGAAACTAACAGAAGAATTAAACTCACAATACGAAGAAGACATTATCAGCATCGAGATTAAAGATCAATATTACAACATGCAAGAAAAAATTGAACCTGTTATGCATATTGTAGATATTGCCGAAGAAGCCATGAAGCAAATAGGCATTACACCACTTATTAAAGCTATTCGTGGTGGTACCGATGGCTCCCAATTAAGTTATATGGGCTTACCCTGCCCTAATATTTTTGCTGGAGGACACAACTTTCACGGACGCTATGAATATGTTCCCGTAGAAAGTATGATAAAAGCTACTGAACTTATTTGTAAAATTGCCGAACTAACAGCGATTCAATACAAGGCATAAAAGCATTGGATATTTTCAAGTAAGCACCTAATAGAAGTGTCGTAATAAACACATAAAACTTTAATGTATTAAATAAATAAAAACTCAAAATAACCTCAAGCTCTTATCCCCTTTTTAAAATAGTAAATGGGGATTAAATTAAAGAACAACTTCGGCATATAAATCAAAATCTTCTGCTTCTATAATGTTTACAGTAGCAAACTCTCCGGTTTTTAAATAGGTTTTAGTAGCGTCTATTAAGACTTCGTTATCCACATCTGGCGAATCGAACTCTGTACGCCCAATGAAATAATTACCTTCCTTTCTATCAATCACAACCTTAAAGGTTTGTCCGATTTTTTCTTGATTCAATTCCCAAGATATTTGCGATTGTACTTCCATAATCTGGTTGGCACGCTCTTGTTTAACTTCTTGTGGAACGTCGTCTTCTAAATTATAAGCATGTGTATTTTCTTCATGAGAATAGGTAAAACATCCTAAACGTTCGAAACGCATATCGGAAACCCATTGCTTTAGTTCTTGAAAATCTTCCTCTGTCTCCCCAGGATAACCAACAATTAAGGTTGTTCGAATAGCCATACTTGGTACGGCAGCCCTAAAATCTTTAAGCAACTGTGTGGTTTTCGCTTTGGTAGTTCCGCGGCGCATACTTTTTAATATCGCATCGGATATATGCTGTAAAGGAATATCTAAGTAATTACAAATTTTAGGTTCGCGCAACATAACATCCAAAACATCCATTGGGAAACCTGTTGGAAATGCATAGTGCAAGCGTATCCACTCCACACCATCCACTTTTACCAAAGCCTCAAGCAGTTCTGCTAAATTTCTTTTTTTATATAAATCCAGTCCGTAATAAGTTAAATCCTGCGCAATAAGAATCAATTCTTTCACACCTTTTGCTGCTAGCTTTTCTGCTTCAACAACAATGTCTTCTATAGGTGTGCTTCGGTGTTTTCCTCGCATTATGGGAATAGCACAAAAACTACAAGGTCTATCACAGCCTTCCGCTATTTTTAAATAGGCATAATTTTTAGGGGTAGTTGTTAAACGCTCCCCAATAAGTTCATGTTTATAATCGGCACCTAAAGCCTTAAGTAGGCCTGGCAATTCGGTGGTTCCAAAATATTGATCAACATTCGGAATTTCCTTTTGCAAATCTGGCTTATAACGTTCACTTAAACATCCGGTAACAAAAACCTTATCGACATCGCCATCTTCTTTTTTTTGCATAAACTCTAAAATAGTGTTTATGCTTTCTTCCTTGGCATTATTAATAAATCCACAGGTATTGATAACAACAATATTACCTTCTTCTTCATGAACCACATCTTTTCCGCTAGCTTTTAACTGCCCCATCAATATTTCACTATCGTAAACATTTTTACTACAACCTAGAGTTACGACGTTGATTTTGTTCTTTTTAAGCGATTTTGTTCTCATACCAAAAATTAAGTGTGCAAAGATACGTAATGATTGTGGATTTACGTTTTATGCGTTTAGAATTATATTTAATGTGGTTTTTTATAATCTGAAGGTCTAGAATCAAAACGTTTTGGTGTTTTTGATTTCAGCCTTCTCTTCAAAAAACAAATAGATACATCACTGCCGATGCCGGAATTATAAATTTTGGTTTGCCAAGTTTTTATAAAGAAAGAAATATTTTGAAAGCTTAAGGTGGCATCAAGTTTAAAAAAGCAGGCCTCCTTTGCAGAACCAATAAAAGCGTTATTTAAAAAAAGAATCTACAAATTCATATTTATTGAACACTTGTAAATCTTCGATACCTTCTCCTACTCCAATATATTTAACGGGAATTTGAAACTGATCTGAAATTCCAATAACCACACCTCCTTTAGCAGTTCCATCTAATTTGGTTACGGCCAAAGAGGTTACCTCTGTTGCCGCAGTAAACTGCTTGGCTTGCTCGAAAGCATTCTGCCCAGTAGAACCATCTAAAACCAATAACACATCGTTAGGTGTGTCTTGAACAACTTTCTGCATAACGCGTTTTACCTTAGTCAGTTCGTTCATTAAATTGATTTTGTTGTGTAAACGTCCTGCGGTATCGATAATAACAACATCTGCATTTTGGGAAACAGCACTTTTTAAAGTATCGAAAGCCACAGAAGCCGGGTCGCTACCCATAGACTGTTTTACTAATGGCACCCCTACACGGTCTGCCCATACTTGAAGTTGATCAATAGCAGCAGCACGAAACGTATCGGCAGCACCCAAAACCACATTCAGTCCTTGTTTTTTAAATTGATAGGCCAACTTACCAATAGTTGTGGTTTTACCCGCACCATTAACTCCAACCACCATAATAACATAGGGTTTCGTGTTTTTCGGAATAGAAAACTCTGTTTCCTCACCCGAATGGGTTTCACTTAAAAGTGCAGCAATTTCTTCTCTAAGAATTGTATTAAGCTCATCAGTTCCTAAATATTTATCTTTTAAAACACGGGCTTCAATACGCTCAATAACTTTAAGTGTGGTATTAACGCCAACGTCACTAGAAACCAAAACCTCTTCTAGGTTATCTAAAACATCGTCGTCCACTTTAGATTTCCCTGCAACGGCTTTGCCCAATTTTCCAAAGAAACTGGTTTTCGATTTCTCCAGTCCCTTATCTAGGGTTTCTTTTTTCTCTGATGAAAATATTTTTTTAAAAAAACTCATGGTCTTATCAATTGTTTATTATGAAGGTGTTCAACTCAGTTTTTATAGCAATTACCTAGCCTATAATTGATTTCGGAAAAATTGTCATTAAAAATACTGATGTAAATATAAAACAAAAGCCACTTCCTATAAGAAAGTGGCTTGATAATATTATTATGAGTAAGCTTATTTCTTATTTAAGAAATCGTTTACTTGTTCAGGTGCCAAGATAGCTTCAACAAAAGTATAAGCTCCAGATTTTGGAGATTTTACCATTTTTATTGCTTTTGACAACCTTTTAGATCCTGTTTGTAATGATGCTACTGATTTCTTTGCCATGACTCAATACTTTTTAGTATTTAAGGTTTTATAATAAAAACCTAATGTTGTTATTTGAGATTTTTATTTAAAATCTCTAATTATTTAATTTCTTTATGAACTGTCATACGCTTAAGGATAGGATTAAATTTCTTAATCTCCATTCTTTCTGGCGTATTCTTTTTGTTTTTAGTTGTAATGTACCTTGAAGTTCCTGGTTGAGCAGATTCTTTATGCTCAGTACATTCTAAAATCACCTGTATTCTGTTACCTTTTTTTGCCATTGTATATTACTTATTAAGCAGCTATTATTTTAAAAACCCTTTAGTTTTCGCTTCTTTGATTGCCGCAGAAATACCTATTTTATTAATTGTCTTTAAAGCAGAAGTAGATACTTTTAGAGTTATCCAATTATCTTCTTCAGGAATATAAAAACGCTTTTTGATTAAATTGGCATCAAATTTACGCTTTGTTTTATTCATCGCATGAGATACGTTGTTTCCAACCATCGCCTTTTTTCCAGTAAGTTCACAAACTCTTGACATTATATCTAACTTTATTTTTTTGTTGTTTAAAAACGAGGTGCAAATATATAAAATCTTTAATTTATTTCAACGTGAAATCATCAATTTTTTAAAATTTCTTTTAGTAATAATTCAAAAGCCTTATTAGCGCCTTTGTTTATCACCTTTAAGCGATGGTTCCCTAAGTTGAATTTTTCTGAAAAAACCTTATATTTTGAAGCAATAGCTATAAAAACACTGCCCACCTCTTCATCTGAATCGCCTTTAGACGGCCCTGCATTCCCTGTTGTTGCAATGGCATAGTCTGCATTAAACAGATTCAACACACGAACGGCCATAGCTTCTGCCACTTGCCCACTCACCACAGACTTCTCGTTAATAAGCCTTTCCGAAACTCCAAGAACCTCTATTTTCGATTGTGTCGCATAAGAGACCACACTCCCTTTAAAAAAGGCTGAGGCTCCTGCATTTTTTGTAAAGCTTTCTGCTATTTTACCTCCTGTAAAACTTTCTGCAACTGCTAAGGTCTTCCCTAATTTTGTGAGCTGTTCGGCTATAATCCCCTCTATTGAAGTATTGCCTTCTTCAAAACCAAAAAACTCTTCTTTTATTAAAGGCAACAACAGCTCTATTTGCTCTTGAACCTCTGCTTTTAATTTTTTTTCATCAAAGCCTTTCACAGATAAGCGCAGGCGCATTCGACCTAAATCGGGTAAATATGCCAATTTTATATGCTTTGGCAGGTTATCTTCCCAAGCTTCTATTCGTTCTGCCAATGCACTTTCGCCCAAACCAAAAACCAATAATGTTTTATGTAAAATAAAAGGGCAACGAAACTTCTGCTTTATTTTAGGAATAACCTGCCCCTCTATCAAGGCCTTCATTTCGTAAGGCACACCTGGAAGGGATATAAAAACCTTATCGTTCTTCTCTATCCACATACCTGGAGCCGTTCCTAAAACATTCATTAAAACCGTAGCCTGTGATGGCACATAGGCCTGATTTAAGTTGGTTTGAAGCAAGGATTCTATAGCATATGGTTTCCACAGTTTTTTAATGTTTTCTAAAACCGATAGGTCCTTAACCAAGGTATCATTAAAATAATCTGCAATGGTTTTTTTTGTAATATCATCTTTTGTAGGTCCCAAACCACCTGTAATGATAATAATATCGACACGACTTTCTGCCTCCTGAAATGCCTTTAGAATATGGGACTTATCGTCTTGAATAGAAGTTATCTGATAAACAGAAACGCCTATTTTATTAAGGGCCTTAGCAATAAAAGCCGAATTGGTGTCGATCACCTGCCCGATGAGGAGCTCATCGCCAATAGTAATAACTTCTGCTAACATTAAAGGTTAAAGTCAGATTTAATCTCGGCAGTTGCCTTATCAATAGCGGTAACAACAACCTCCAACTGAGAAGAAACATCCTGATCCTTTTTCTCAAACTTGCCCCAATCCTGAACCTCAATTAAATCATCTAGCACTCCTAGCTCAAATAAATCAATTGTTGGTTTCATTTTATGAGCGGCTTGATACGTATCATGGTAATTCTTTTCTGCTACAGCTTTTTTTAAGCGCTCTGCATCCTCTGGAACCTCTTCTAAAAAGGCAGCGGCCAAAGCTGCAATAAACTCTTGGTCGTTATCTGCCAATTCCTTTAATCTGAATAACTTGTAATGTTCTTCCATTTATTTTACCGTTATTGAAAACATTTGTTTATTATCTATAAATCCCTTAAGTCGATCGTTTGCATTTACCCTACCTACTCCCGCTGGTGTTCCTGTAAAGATAATATCTCCAATCTTTAAAGTAAAATATTTTGAGACATATTCTATCAATTCATCAATTTTCCAGAGCATATGGCTTGTGTTTCCACTTTGAACAATGGTATCATTCTTTTTTAATGAAAATGAAATATCATTTACTGCTGCTATTTCCTCCACCGAAATCCAGTCTCCGACAACCGCTGCGCCATCAAAAGATTTAGCCTTCTCCCAGGGCAGGCCTTTGGCTTTTAATTGCATTTGTACATCACGTGCTGTAAAGTCTATCCCTAGTCCGATTTCATTATAATATTTATGGGCAAATTTTTTATCAATATACTTTCCCACTCTATTTATTTTAACTAAAACCTCCACCTCATAATGCACATCCTCTGAAAAATCTGGAATAAAAAAAGGTTGTTTCTTAAGGAGTATGGCCGTATCTGGCTTTAAAAAAATAACAGGATCCGTTGGTTTTTCGTTTTTTAACTCTTGGATATGTTCGGTATAATTTCTTCCTATGCAGATTAATTTCATTTACAGACAGATTCAATTTTTAAACTTTTGAGAACTATCCCAATTTATTATTAAAGTTTCTAAGCTTAATAGCTGTCAATACTTTTTTTGTGTACAATGGGAAATCAGAATTTAGCAACCAACCAAAATACCCTGGTTCATTTTCTAAGATATCGGTCACTAATTTCCCTTTATGTTTTCCGAAAGCGAAACATTCTTCATCTTTTTTATTGAATACAATAAAACCTGCAAAATCGGCAAAACGTTTTCTAGAACTAAACTCTGCCAAAAATTTGGTATCATTTTCCAGTTCCTCGTATTTAGCTACCTGTGCTTTTAAAACTTCGTAAGTGGCTCTGGTATCTGCTTCTGCGCTATGTGCATTCTCTAAACTCTTATCGCAATAGAACTTATAGGCAGCACTTAGGGTACGTTGTTCCATTTTATGGAAAATGGTCTGCACATCGATTGCCATTCGGTTTTTCATCTCAAAATCCACATCGGCACGCAACATTTCTTCCGCCAACAAAGGAATATCAAAACGGTTAGAATTAAAGCCCCCCAAATCGGAATCTTTAATCATGTTATATACATCTTTGGCAATTTCTTTAAAAGAAGGCTTTCCTACCACATCTTCATCTGAAATACCATGAATAGCTGTCACTTCTTTCGGTATGGGCATTCCTGGATTCACGATCCAAGTTTTGGTGTCTTCTTTTCCGTTTGGATGTACTTTTAATATTGAAATTTCAACGATTCTATCGGATGTTATACTAACCCCCGTAGTTTCAAGGTCGAAAAAACAAAGGGGCTTGGTGAGGTTTAATTGCATTATCTCTTTTGTTATGTTATTTATTACAAAATGCTTTTTACAAAAATAGAAAAACCTGAACGCTTTTGCCCACAGGTTTTGTTTTAAGTTATGTTATTTTAAATTTTAAATCTCTCTATTCACATCCCAAGCCTCCAGATAATCTTTTACAGCCTTCACAAACAGCCCTCCAAGTGCTCCATTTACCACTCGATGATCATAGGAATGTGATAAGAACATTTTATAGCGTATGCCTATAAAATCACCTTCATCCGTTTCGATAACGGCGGGCACTTTTCTTATAGCTCCTAATGCCAAGATTCCTACCTGAGGCTGATTGATAATGGGAGTTCCCATAATACTACCAAAAGACCCTACATTAGTTACGGTATAAGTTCCCCCTTGAATATCGTCTGGTTTTAATTTATTTGAACGGGCACGATTTGCCAAATCGTTTACCTGCTTGGTCATGCCTACCAAATTGAGTTGATCGGCATTTTTTATAACAGGAACAATTAAATTTCCGTCTTCCAAGGCTGCCGCCATACCAATATTGATATTTTTCTTCTTAATTATCTTCCCGTCATGCACCGCAATGTTAAGCATAGGATAGTCTTTTAAAGCTTTGGCTACAACCTCCATAAAAATGGGCGTAAAAGTCAGTTTTTCACCCTCGCGCTTCTCAAATCCTGCTTTCACTTTATTTCTCCAATTCCAGATCCTAGTAACATCGGCTTCAATAAAGCTTTGCACGTGGGCTGAGGTTTGAAGCGACTCCATCATGTGGTTTGCGACCAATTTACCCATTCTGGTCATTTCTATAATCTCATCTTCACCATTGGAAACCAAAGAAGCTTTTATTGGTTGTTGCTTTTCAACTGGGCCTTTTTCTAGTTGAGATGCTTCTTGAGTCACTTGTTTTACATCGGTATCATGTGCTTTAAAAGTGCTTTCTATTGTAGAATCCGCCACCGATTTTGGCTTATGGGTTCTGTTTTTAAGATACGCCAGTATATCATCTTTAGTCACTCGCCCTGTTTTCCCGGTTCCTGTTAGCGAATCCAGTTCTGCTTGACTAATCCCCTCTTCTTTAGCTATATTTCTAACTAATGGTGAGTAGAAGCGATCTTCTGTAGAGGTTACCGTCGTTACAGCATCTTGTGCTGCGTCGATACGTTCCGAAATTTGTTCAACAGCCTCCATTGCCTCTTCTGGAACACTATTTTCTTGTGATTTTTGAGATTCTTTTTGACTCCCCTCCTCTTCCGTCTCAATAATTGCAATGGTTTGCCCAACTTGAACAACATCATTCTCCTGAAAGAGCCGCTCTACCAAAACACCTTCTACTTCACTAGGGATGTCACTATCTACCTTATCCGTCGCTATCTCTAACACAACCTCATCCAACTCAATAGTATCTCCAACATTTTTTAACCAAGTGGTAATGGTTGCTTCCGCAACACTCTCTCCCATTTTTGGTAATTTAAGTTCAAACTTTGCCATAACTATAAAGTAATCTTGCTTTGGGCCTGTTTCAAAATTTTAAATATATCATTTTAAACAGGCTTGTTATTTATTGCTGATCGCAAAATTAACGAAAAGCCTTGAATTTTCTTAAACTATCGACAACAAAAACTAGTTTAATTGGATGATTTCCCCTTGGTTTATAGCATTGTCACTCCCTAAAATAAAGTGAGCTTGCTTTGGTAAAATTTTATAAGTTACGGACTCATCATCTAAATGCCTTTCAAAAGATGCTATTATTTCTTTAAACGTCAATGTATTAGCATCAAAAATAACTTCAGTAAAGGGGGGTGGGTTTTCTAATTCTATTTTCAAAATCACATCTTTCAAAAGCTTAGATTTTAAACGATTGTCCATAATACTAGAAACAAAAACATACTGATGTACCGTTTTCTTCTTCTGAACAGGGTTTGTTCGAAACAAATAAACACTCCGGATCCCTAACCAAACCAACATATCGAATACCCTGTTTTTTTTAAAATGCTTTTTGTAGAAAATCTGCATAGCACCATAAAAACGTTTTGCATAATGCTTGTTTCTTAACGTACTTTCTCCTTTGTAATGTATGGTACAGATATTGCCAACATAATAATTGTCGTAGCCTTTTTTTAAAACACGATACGACAAATCTATATCCTCTCCATACATAAAATAGTCTTCATCGAAACCACCTATATCTAAATAAAGCTTTCGTTTCATGACCATAAAAGCACCTACCAAAACATCTACCTTTCCAACATCATTTTCATCTAAATAATGGGCATAATAATCGTTTGGGTTGCCTAACATCTTCTTAAAGGCGGCATTAACAAAAGGGATATTCCGTTTACTTTCTGGTAAAAACCTGCCAGCTCCATTTATCAATTTACAGCCTACAATCCCTAGGTTTTTTTTATTTTCAACAAACTCTAATAGTTTTTTAAAAGCATCTTCTGCTACTACGGTATCTGGGTTCAATATGCAAAGGTACTCGCCCTTAGCTTTTGCTACACCAATATTATTCCCTTTGGAGAAACCTAAATTTTCTTTATTCTCTATTAAAACCACCTCTGGGAAAAGTGTTTTTACCATTTGGCAGCTATCATCTTCCGAATCATTATCGATTACAATAATCTCAGCATCCAAATCGACAATGGCCGCGCGCACACTTTCTAGACATAACTCTAAAAAATATCGCACATTGTAATTTAAAATAACAACAGAAAGTGTCAAATTCTTTTCTATGATTTTAAAGAGGTTTCAAAAGGGATTCTATTCACAATACTTCTTCCTAACGTTATTTCATCGGCATACTCCAATTCATCGCCAACAGAGATGCCTCTAGCAATAGTAGATGTTTTTATTTTATAATCCTGAATTTGTTTATAAATATAAAAATTAGTGGTATCTCCTTCCATAGTAGAACTTAGTGCAAAAATAAGCTCTTCAACAACTCCCGTTTTCACTTTATCTACTAAGGTTTGAATGTTCAAATCATGAGGCCCTATACCATCCATAGGCGAAATTTTCCCTCCTAAGACATGATACAGCCCCTTAAAAGAACTGGTGTTTTCTATGGCCATCACGTCTCGAATGTCTTCAACCACACAGATTATTTTTTCATTTCTATGCGGATTGGCGCAAATTTCGCAGACATCCACATCGCTGATATTATTACAAGATTTACAAAACTTGATATCATTACGCATATTCTGCAGTGCTTCTGAAAGGGCTAAAGTCTGATTTTTTGGTTGTTTGAGCATATGTAAAACCAAACGCAAAGCGGTACGCTTACCAATGCCAGGAAGTTGCGACATTTCATTAACAGCACGCTCTAAGAGTTTTGATGAAAATTCCATAGTTTGCAAAATTACTCTTTAGGCGTGAATTTCGCTAATTTTAAAGCCGTCTTTTAAAAACCTAACCAATGATTTGGATAATGAAAATTAATAGATGTAATTTGAAACCCTAATTCATATTTATGAACTCGACACAGATTCTACTACTCATTGCAGCTTATTTTGGTGTTTTAATTTTGATTTCTTACTTCACAGGTAAAAAGAGTGATAATGATGCTTTTTTTAAAGCCAACAAACAAGCCCCTTGGTATGTGGTTGCTTTTGGAATGATTGGCGCATCGCTTTCTGGTGTCACTTTTATCTCGGTTCCTGGCTGGATAGAAAGCTCCCAATTTAGCTATATGCAAGTCGTATTGGGCTATATTGTTGGCTACCTTGTAATCGGTACCATTTTATTACCCTTATACTACAAGCTCAACTTAACCTCTATTTATACGTACTTAGAAACCCGTTTCGGCAACTATGCTTACAAAACGGGGGCTTCATTTTTTTTAATATCAAGGATTGTAGGCGCTAGTTTCAGGCTCTATTTGGTTGCCAATGTGCTTCAAATCATATTGTTTGACGAACTGGGGATTTCATTTTGGCAAACGGTTAGTATTACCGTTTTGCTTATTTGGCTCTACACCTTTAAATCGGGCATAAAAACTATTATTTGGACAGATACTTTACAAACTCTATTTATGCTTATTGCCGTTGGGGTGGCCATAGTTTTTGTAAGCCGTGATTTAGGCATAAGTGGAGGTAATTTATTAGGCTATATTTTAGATAGCGATTTATCGAAAACCTTCTTTTTTGAAGACTATAAATCGGGCAACTACTTTTGGAAACAATTTATATCAGGGGCCTTTATAGCGATTGTTATGACGGGGCTAGATCAAGACATGATGCAAAAAAACCTTACTTGCAAAACTCTTAAAGATGCACAAAAAAACATGTTTTGGTTCACCATTGTTTTAACAGTTGTCAACTTTATATTTTTAAGCCTAGGATTGCTTTTAACAGTTTACGCCCAACAAAATGGCATTGACGCCCATAAAGACGAGCTTTTTCCCATTCTAGCAAAAAACCATTTGGGCATTGGCGTATTTGTGTTTTTTATTATTGGCTTAATAGCAGCAGCTTATAGTAGTGCCGATAGCGCCTTAACCTCCCTTACAACATCGTTTAGCATAGATATTTTAGATATTGAAAAGAAACATTCCAAGGAAAAGCAAGTTAGCATAAGAAAGCGCATTCATATCCTGATTTCTTTAATCTTAATATTAGTTATCGTGGCTTTTAAATACATCATTAAAGATGAAAGCGTTATTGCCAAATTATTTGTTTTTGCTGGTTACACATATGGGCCCTTATTGGGGCTTTATGCATTCGGGCTTTTTACAAAATGGCACGTTAAAGACAAGCTTGTTCCGGCAATCGCTATTTTAGCCCCTATTTTATCTTATATTATAAGTGTGAACAGCTTAAAGTGGTTCGGATTTGAATTTGGTTTTTTTATTCTAATCTTAAACGGCTTATTAACGTTTTTAGGTTTAGTATTGATCGGTAGAAAGCAAAACTAAGGTGCAAGCCCCATCAAAAGCAATGTGATTTTCTTTTAAAAGTTTGTAAAGCTCTGGATTTTCTGTTCCAGGGTTAAATATAACGCGTTGTGGGCGTAAAGAAACGATGTGTTCATAATATTCACGTTGCCGTTGTGGGTTTAAATACAAGGTAATGGTATGGATATCATTGTACTGCAATAAAGTCGTTTGAATGTCCACACCAGCAACTACTCCCGACTTTAAACCAAAAGCAACAACCTCTACATTGTTTTTCACAAGCTTTTGAATGGCTAAATTGGAGTACCTATTACTTTTTAAGGAAGCTCCTAATACTAAAGTTTTCTTATTCATATTTCTTTCCATTTTTTTGCCCCCCCCTTTTTGTTATGGTCTCACTTTTATTTACAATACATATTTTCATTAATACCAATGCCCTTCCGCAAAGTATTAGGAGCCACGAAAACCATTTACCATTTTATAATAGCACTGGCCCATGTAAACCCACTTCCAAAAGCGGCCAAAACCACATGATCTCCTGGTTTAATTTTTCCTTTTTCCCAAGCTTCGGTTAACGCAATAATTACCGATGCTGCAGTCGTATTGCCATACGTCATAATATTATTATATACTTGGTCGTCTCTTAAATCAAACTTTTTCTGAATAAACTGCGCAATTCGCAAATTTGCTTGATGGGGAATTAGCATATCAATATCCTCTTTTTTAAGATTGTTTTTTGCTAAAGCCTCCATAATAACTTCACTAAACCTAACCACAGCATGCTTAAACACAAATGTTCCATCCATGTATGGGAAATATGACAAATCCTCATCGGCTGCCATAATTTCCGGCACCCAATGCGCAATACTGGGCGACGCCACAATCAATTTATCGGCATGTTTGCCTTCGCTATGTAAGTGTGTAGATAAAACACCTTTTGTAGTATCTTCTTCACGAGATAACACACAAGCACCGGCGCCATCTCCAAAAATAACAGAAACGCCTCTGCCACGTGTCGTTTTATCTAATCCATTGCTATGATATTCGGCTCCAATAACCAATACGTTTTTATACATGCCCGTTTTAATAAATTGATCGGCCACAGATAATGCATACACAAAACCAGAGCACTGGTTTCTCACATCTAAAGCACCAACGGTAGGCATATCTAGCATGTCTTGGATTAAAACCCCACAACCAGGAAAATAGTAGTCGGGACTTAAAGTAGCAAATACAATAAAATCGATATCATCTTTGGTCAAACCCGCACGTTCAATGGCTATTCTTGATGCCTTTGCCCCCATCACTGCCGACGTGTCACCTGTACCTTCTTTTATCCACCGTCTTTCCTGTATCCCTGTTCGCTCTTGAATCCATGCATCATTGGTGTCCATCATTTTAGACAAATCATCATTGGTTACAATGTTATCGGGAACATAATATCCCAGTCCTATTATTTTTGAATTGTACATAACTGCTCTTATTTAAGTATTCCAAAATACAACAACTCGACTTAAATTCCAATTTAAAAAATTCTAAACCATAAATTACAAATGCCACTTTGTCACCTTTAAAGAATTGGCATTTTTGTTGACTAAGACTTACTTGTAAATAAATAGTAATATAAACAGCTTTTCGCTCTTGCGGAAAAATTAAATAAATTATCCATTATGACAAAAGGAAACATTAATGTATCGGTGGAAAACATCTTTCCTCTCATTAAAAAATTCTTGTACAGCGATCACGAAATCTTTTTACGTGAGTTAATAAGCAATGCTACAGATGCTACTTTAAAGTTAAAGCACTTAACAAACATTGGCGAAACTAAAGTTGAATATGGCCACCCTAAAATTGAAATAAAAATTGACAAGGAAGGCAAAAAATTACATATTATAGACCAAGGTTTAGGGATGACAGCTGAAGAGGTTGAGAAATACATCAATCAAATCGCATTCTCTGGAGCTGAAGAGTTTCTAGATAAGTATAAAGATTCGGCAAAAGATTCTGGAATTATTGGACATTTTGGATTAGGGTTCTATTCGGCATTTATGGTAGCCAAAAAAGTAGAAATTATTACAAAATCTTATAAAGATGCTCCTGCTGCACACTGGACTTGCGACGGCTCTCCTGAGTTCTCTTTAGAAACTGCAGACAAAACCGATAGAGGTACCGAAATCATCCTTCATATTGCAGATGATTCTACAGAGTTTCTTGAAGACTCTAGAATTCGTGAACTGTTATTAAAGTATAACAAGTTTATGCCTATTCCTATTAAGTTTGGAACCAAAGAAATAAACGACCCTGAATTCACCCCAAAAACGATAACAGATAAGGATGGCAAAGAAACTAAAGAGGAACATAAAAAAATAACGGTTGACGATATTATCAACAATCCAAATCCTGCTTGGACCAAACAACCGGCAGATTTAGAAGATAAAGATTATAAAGATTTTTATCATGAATTGTATCCTATGCAATTTGAAGAGCCTTTGTTCAATATTCATCTAAATGTAGACTACCCGTTCAATTTAACTGGAATTTTATATTTCCCGAAAATGGGACAGGACATGAATATCCAAAAGGATAAAATACAATTGTATCAAAATCAGGTTTATGTTACCGATAATGTAGAAGGCATTGTACCAGAATTCTTAACCATGTTACGTGGTGTAATCGATTCGCCAGATATCCCACTTAACGTATCGCGTTCCTATTTACAAGCCGATGGTGCGGTTAAAAAAATATCCTCATACATTACAAGAAAAGTAGCCGATAAATTAAAGTCCCTGTTTAACAATAATCGTGAAGAATTTGAAGCAAAATGGAACGACATTAAAATCGTTATTGAATACGGGATGCTTTCCGAAGATAAATTCTTTGAAAAATCTGATGATTTTGCTTTGTACCCAACAGTGGATGGTAAATATTATACCTATGAAGAGTTATTCAACAAAATAAAAGCGAACCAAACCGATAAGGACGGAAAACTTATTATCCTTTACACCTCGGATAAAGAAGCACAACACAGCTACATTGAAGCAGCAAAATCCAAAAATTACGAAGTATTGTTATTGGACTCTCCAATAGTGTCGCATTTAATCCAGAAACTTGAGTCTACCAAAGAAAACATTTCTTTTGCACGTGTTGATGGTGATCATATTGATAATTTAATAAAGAAAGAGGAGAATACCATTTCTAAATTAGATGAGGCCCAACAGAAAACATTGGAAGACCTTTTAAAGGAGATTATTCCTTCGGAAAAATTCATGGTACAATTAGAAGCTATGGACAGTGCAGCCAATCCATTTATCATTACCCAACCCGAGTTCATGAGACGTATGAAAGAGATGCAAGCTACTGGCGGCGGCGGTATAAATATGTTTGGAAGTATGCCGGAGATGTATAACTTAATCGTAAATACAAATTCTGATTTAGTAAGTGAAATTTTGGCTACCAAAGCCAAAAAGAAACAAGAGCGCTTAATTACACAAAGTTTAGACTTGGCACGTCTTTCTCAAGGTTTGTTAAAAGGTGAAGAATTAACAAACTTCATTAAACGTAGCTATGAAATGATCAAATAGTTGTGATTATGTTTTACAGCCAAATCGGATTTATTCAAATAAAAAGCGATGTACCGATAGGCTTCAATATTAGATCATAAATTAAAAACCACTTTGTCCCTACAAAGTGGTTTTTTTATATGTGTATTTAAAAAACTAATACCATAGAATTACGCAACCCTTTTACAAAAACCACATCTATTACAAAACAATAAAAAAGAATGATAATATTATATAAAACACTTTCTGCCTTATGCCTTTTAGTTATCTTGAACACGTCCTGCTCCTCATCCAAAACCTCCCCTAGCAATACAACAACTTTCTGGATCAACAGCATGAAAACCGATTGCGATATTGGAGCAGGCCACTCACAATGTCTTCAAATTTTTAAAGGCTCTAATTTGGATGACGCACAGTGGTCTCTTTTTCATTCTACTATTGAAGGTTTTGTATTTGAGCCTGGCTATTTACAGAAGGTAAAAGTCTCTGAAACATTTCTAGATCCCAAAAACATACCTGCTGACGCTTCTTCCATTACCTATAAACTGATTCAGGTCTTACACAAAAAACAAGATCCAAGAATGGCACTACATGATATTTGGGCCGCTACTAAAATTAATGGTGAAAAAATCACTGACAAAACCAACACCCCTACATTAGAAATCAATATTTCAAAAATGAAGATTTTCGGTTCAGATGGCTGCAATCAATACAGTGCCAATATTGACGTGTTAACCTCTAGCACCATTGGTTTTGAGCCAATAATCTCAACGCGGAAAATGTGCGAAAACATGATTATCCCAGGTAAATATAGCAAAGCATTACAGCAAACCGTAAGGTTTAAAAGAGAAAACTTAAGCCTAACTTTTTACGATGCCGAAAATCATGAAACCATAAGTTTTAAAAAAGTAGATTAAATAATGGTACATTTATAAACAGATTATTCTTATCAACAACATACCTTCAAAAAAAAAAAAAAATGAAAAACATTATATTACTTGCTTTCGTATTCATCTTTTTAAATTCTTGTGCAAAAAATGACGATCCTATTGCCTATGAACCTATTGATTATAGGGCTGTAAATGACGAAGCTATACAAGCCTATATCGCCGAAAAGGAATTAGATGCCCAAAAAAGCGATTCGGGTTTGTATTATGTTATAAATGAATTAGGTGATAATAAACAGCCGATAGGAACAGACGATGTAACTGTAGCCTATAAAGGATATTTCTTAAATGGTACTGTTTTTGATCAAAGCAAGTCTGAGGGCGTGTCCTTTAATTTACAAAAAGTAATCAAAGGCTGGACAGAAGGCATCCCATACTTTAAAGAAGGTGGAAAAGGGATATTACTAATCCCCTCGCATTTAGGTTATGGAGATAGGTATTATAATGGTATCCCGGGCGGTTCTGTTTTAGTTTTTAACATCAATCTGATTTCTGTAAACTAAAGCAGTTCTCACGAGAAACCTTTCATCCTTTTTAAAGCGAATGTTTCACTGTTAATTGAGAAGTTTAAGAAAAGACCTTTATCAATTGATGTTCATTCTTTACCTTAACAACACCAAACCCTTTTAAAATAGATGGTCAAGCGTATCTTACATTTTAAATATGCCCCAAAAGAACACACTTTAGAAGAAAGACTTTAAAAACCCAATTCATTTTACTTTATCTTTACAGCAAAATATTTTAAATGTCATTTAAAGACTTACAACTTAATCGGCCTATTTTAAGAGCTGTTGCAGAAGCGGGCTATGAAAACCCTACATTGGTTCAAGAGAAAACAATTCCCTTAGTGTTAAAGAAAAAAGATGTTATCGTTTCTGCACAAACAGGTACGGGAAAAACAGCTGCTTTCGCCCTTCCTATTATACAGCAATTATTTGATACACAAGATACTGTAAAAGGTGGGAAGAAAATTAAAGCTTTAATAATAAGTCCAACTCGAGAACTAGCCATTCAAATTGAAAATGATTTTAAAACCTATAGCGCTTATACCAATTTGCGCACTGCGGTTGTTTTTGGAGGCATTTCCATTGACCCACAAAAAGAAATCTTAAAAAAAGGCATAGATATTTTAATTGCTACGCCTGGCCGTTTATTAGATTTACATAAACAAGATGTCGTAAACCTAGATTACATCCAAACATTGGTTTTAGATGAAGCTGACCTAATGTTAGACATGGGCTTTATTGACGATGTAAAGAAAATAGAACGCTTATGTACAAAAGAAAAACAAATTTTATTATTTTCTGCAACTATTCCCTATAAAGTTGAACAACTGGCCAGTTCCATTTTAAAAGACCCCCAGCGAATAGAAGTGAGCCCTAATGCGTCCACATCAAAAAATATCAATCAGTTTTTATACTATGTTCCCAAAAAAAACAAAATAGAACTGGTCTTGCATCTACTGCGAGATAACATAAAAGGAAGTATCATAATTTTTAGACGCACTAAATTTGGAGTTGACAAACTGGAACAGACCTTGCTTAAAAATAAGTATAAAGCCGTTAGTTTACATGGTGACAAAAGTCAATCGGAGAGGCAAATAGCATTAGAGCAATTTAAAAATAAAGAAGCCCATATTTTAATTGCAACCGATGTTGCGGCTCGTGGTATTGATATTGACAATTTAAATGCCGTAATTAATTTTGATTTACCCAACCTTCCAGAAACCTATGTACACCGTATTGGAAGAACCGCCAGAGCTGGAAGTACAGGAAGTGCCTATTCTTTTTGCTCGGCAGACGAAAAAGTATATGTTCAAGCGATTCAACAGCTTATACACCTTCAAATAGAGGTTATAGAAGACCATCCTTATCCTTTAGACCCAAAAGCTAAAAAAGAAATCCATAAAACCCCAGGAAAAAGCAAACACAGAAAAGGGCGTAAAAGCGAGGCTTCTAAAAAGAAAAAAAAGCGTTGGTATTAAAACACTTTTAAAAAAGCAAAATAATAAGTAACTTTACCATAACCCGATATACAGCTTATTATGATACACCTTAGCAAACGTTTAAAATTAAAAGATCAAGATCAAATTTTAATTTTAAATAGACCAGATGATTTTTCGAATAACTTAGAGCATTTTGAGGCTAATGTGGTAGAGTCTTTGGTGAAAACATCCACCGTTTCATTCGCCTTGCTTTTCGTGACTTCAAAACAGCAACTCATTGACCAAATGCCCGCTCTTTTTCCTAAATTGAAAGATGACTGCCTTTTATGGGTTGCATTTCCCAATAAAACCTCTAAATCCAATATTGTAGAACTTTACAATGATAAAGTGTGGGAAGATTTAATGGAATATAGGTTATTGCCCAAAAGAAGAATTAACTTAAATGACCAATGGGACGCACTTCGTTTTAAGAAAATAGAATATATTAAAAAGAAAGCTTAATCATTCCACAGGAAAATCGAAATAGGTATTAGGAAAAGGCTCATGTCTTAAAGTGAAATGCCACCATTCTTTTGAATAGTTCCTAAAGCCATGCTTAAGCATGATACGTTGCAATATTTGTCTATTTTCTTTTTGTTTATCCGTTATGCTTTGATAATTTACCCAAGACGCCTTTCCAAAAAAATCGAAATCGCTCCCCATATCTAAAGGGTTGCCCATATTTCCATCAATAAGTGTGAGATCTACTGTACTACCTTTACTATGCCCTGAACGTGTTGCAATATAACCTTCTGCAAACAAATACTGTTTTTTTATTTCTGGATAAAACGCTTGTTTATTTAAAGTATCTCCTATATCCCTAGCCCAATCCCTAAAATGGTTTACAGCACGCTGTGGCCTATAGCCATCATATACTTTTAAACATAAGTTTTGCATTTGCAATTCCTCTTGAACTCGTTTTAATGCCTCTGCTGTTTGGGTAGTTAAAATAAGTTTATGCAACACATATCCTTCTATAGGTATACCAACAAAATTATGGGTTGAAAAATATCGCAATTCCACATCAAGATCTGGAATAACATCTTTAACATATACAAAACCCTTTGGCAATTGTGCAAAGCTTGATACAAAAGAAAACATTACAATAAAAAATAGGTAAAATCTCATAATCAATAAGGTAAAAGCGAAGTTAAATAATTTAAACCAAACCCGAAATTTATGGCACAAAAAAAACCGAGTTCCCTCAAACTCGGTTTCTTTTTCAATTTGCTTTTTTACTATGTGGCTAGATTTAGGGTCACTATACCAACTACACAATGCAAATATTCATTAATTAATCCATTGAACTAAAAGTATATTATTTAGTACACTCAAATATATAATTCTATTTCAATATAAAGCGCCTAAATACTTATAAAAACGACGAAATACACATAATTTTAACATTAAACGTCAAAACACTATATATTATCGACAAAATGCATAGCTTTAAAAAGAAAAAAGCGCCCGAATACGGACGCTTTTTTACTAACTAACCAACCAAAAATATGAATTACAATCTATCATTTAAAGTAACCACTCCTTAAACGATTCATTAGAATGTAACTATAATACGGATTGCAAGTTCCATGCCAAACCAAAAAATAAAAGCTTCAAAAAAATATAATCACAACGATTTTAACAATGGTTAACAGAAAAATTTAAAACCTCCTCCCTATAGTTTATAAAAAATAATTATAGGATATTTGCATTTCAAAAAAAACAACCTTTATATGAAAAAATGTATTTTATTATTGGCTTCTTTTTTAATACTTTCTTGCGGAAATGAACAACATGATTTGGTTGTAAAAACGACCATTAAAGGCTTGAAGAAAGGTACAGTATATCTCAAAAAAGTTAAAGACACCTCTTTAATTACAGTAGATTCCTTAATTATAAACGGAGATGCTGCATTTGAACTGCATAGCGCTCTTGAATCTCCCGAAATGTTTTTCCTTTTTTTAGATAAAAATACTGTAGAACAAGATAGAATTCCTTTTTTCGCCGATAAAGGTGTTACTGAGATAGAGACGAGTTTGAAAAATTTTGGTTTTGACGTAAAAATTAAAGGGTCTCCTCAACAAAAATTATTTGAGGAATACAAAGCCTTAATTTCCAAATTCAACAACAGGAATCTAGACCTTATAAAAGAAAGATTTGAAGCCCAAAAAGCAGGCGACACAGCAAGAGTAAACAGCATTTATAACGAGAGTAACAATATTATTAAACGAAAATACCTGTACACTGTTAATTTTGCTCTAAACCACAAAGACAGTGAAATCGCCCCCTATCTGGCACTTTCCGAAATCTACAATGCACAAATTAAATATTTGGATACCATAAATAACAGTTTGACACCAAAAGTTAAAAACTCCAAGTACGGCAAGGAACTACAATCATATATTGATAAAATAAAAGCAAACGCGTCTTCTTAATACACCAATCTTACAATTAATCCAGTTCACAATCACCCTATAAGTTTTTTGTATTAATTAAGAAACCTATAGGATGAAAGCTTTAATACCATACAGTGTAAAAAGAGGCTGTATGGTATGCTACTATAAAAATAAAAGCTAACCAGTTTTATTTCTAAAAAAAAACATGTATATTTAAATGCTTGCTTTTATTAGAAACCAATGAATCGAGTCCACATTATTACAGATCGCCAAATAAAGCTTAAAAAGCGCTATAAGCGCCTCATGGAACAAGCTTATAATTTTCGTCAATCCGATGCTGCATTAAGTGATATTTCTGAATTTAAGGCCATAAAACTTCTCAACAAACTTAATAGACTAAAATATCTTTCCAGAGAGCAACAATCTTCTGCTTTATAAGGATATTTTAATCTTTGTATTCCCTTTACTTACACAGAACAGTTGTTTTTTTACTTTTCCCCTAACACAAAACACTTCTATTTATTATCAATTATTTAACAATTTAGAAACGTCTAAAAACCAATAATAATCGTACATTAAGTACAGTTAAACACAGTTAAATAAGAACGTTATGAAGCCACATTTTTGTAAAGTAGGTAAGATAAAACCTAATTTAAGTAAGTTGATAAATTTAAAAGAATTAGAGACTATAATCTCAAATTTTGTTGATGATGTTAGTAAGGTTGAATACTCAAATGAGTTGAATGCAAACTCTTAAAGTAATTAAACGCTTTAATTAATCTTGAACGCTACCAAGAAAACGTTTCACCGTCAACCAATATGATATTGGCTTTTGGGAAAAGCTCTTGAACGGCACTCTTGTGCTCTTTTTTAAACGGATATGGCTCGCTGGACAGTAAGACAACTCTACTCTTCCGTTAGACTCTTTGATGTTAAAATAAGTACTGTATACAAAATATAGCAATAAAAATTAATTACTAAAAAAAACAATTAAAATAAAATATCGAATTTCATATTAAGCTTGCTTAGAATTTGAGTTTTCTAATTTTCTGTTAGAATAAATTTTAAAAGAATTTTTAGCTAATTTCTTATTTTACGAATACAGCCTAATGCTTCAGCCCGTTTATAAACCTTTTAACTTTAAATTGACTTTAAATTTTTAATAATCTTTCATAGAAACCTTTAAGTTATGAGGTTTTCACGATCATGGCCTATTCAATCAAAAATTCGACTACCTTTCTTGCTTGGATTAAGATCAATTGTTGTGTTTAAGCGAATATTGTAGTTAATCTAAAAAGGAAAAAAACCTACATTTCTCACCCCTCTGAACTGTGCTCCAAAAGCTTTAATTTTCGCATTAAATGACTCAGCTGATGCATTTGTGTTTCTATTATCAAAGAAGTTGAGTATATTCAGATAATGAATAGACATGGTTTTAGCAATGGTATTAAAGCTTTTAAAGCCTGTTTGCCTCACTTTTTCATCCCATTTGGCTAAATCGTATCAGTGCTGATGTTTTGTCTTCAATATTGTTGTATATCCAAGATAGCATTTAAATAGTATTTGCGCTCTTTTAGACTAGCTTTCAGT
>NZ_JBHMFC010000095.1:0-41914 GCF_042427585.1 Mariniflexile ostreae
ATTTCTAACTTCTGTTCTAATGTCCATTTCCTGTATTTCATATCTCAAATATATGGGTTTTCAAATTTAAAATATCACTCCGAACTATTAAGGGGCTAAACTATGCAACAAGCTAAAACCAATTTAGAGTATGCTAATATTTATTCACCTATAAACGGTGTGGTATTATCTAGAGCTATCGACGAAGGACAAACGGTAGCGGCCAGTTTAAGTACACCAACGTTATTTACTATTGCTCAAGATTTAAAAGAAATGCAAGTAGAGGCCGATGTAGATGAAGCAGATATAGGACAAGTAAAAGAAGGGCAACGTGTTGAGTTTACAGTCGATGCCTACATAGGAGAAACGTTTCAAGGAGAAGTAACACAAGTCCGTTTAGACCCAACGGTGACTTCAAATGTGGTGACGTATACGGTTGTAATTAAGGCAGATAACCTAGATTTAAAACTGAAGCCAGGATTAACAGCAACCATTTCTATTTATACATTAGAATTAAATGATGTGTTAACTGCGGAAGCTAAAGCCATCAACTTTAAACCAGAAAGAGAAGTCTTTGCTAGCTATAATGAACAACATCAATTACCTGAAAATACAAGGAGACCTTCTAGAGAAGAAACCACGCTTTGGGTATTACAAGCGAACGGAGCAATTACACCTAAAGTAGTAACACTAGGAGCTAGTGATGGTGTTAATGTAGAAATATTGAGTGGTATTTCGGCAGGCGATCAATTAGTATATAGCTTAAAACGGGTTTCTAAATTAGAAGCAGCTACAGAGGAACAAAGTAAAAGTCCATTTATGCCACAAAGAGGTGGTGGCGGTAAAAGATAATACGATGAAAAAAGCAATCATAAAAATAGAAAACTTAAAACGAGAGTTTACCATGGGAACCGAAACGGTTCATGCCCTAAAAGGTATTTCGTTTGATATAAAAGAGGGCGAGTTTGTAACCATTATGGGGTCGAGCGGTTCAGGTAAGAGTACCATGTTAAATATTCTAGGCTGTTTAGATCAACCTACCAGTGGTAATTATGAAATTGATAGTGTTAAAGTAAAGAACCTGACTAGAAATGAATTGGCAACAATTAGAAATGAAAAGATAGGCTTTATTTTTCAATCGTATAATTTATTGGCAAGAACATCTGCTATTGAAAATGTAGAATTACCCTTGTTGTACAACAGCAAGGTTTCTACTGACGAACGCAGAGCGCGCGCCATTAAAGCCTTAGAAATGGTGGGGTTAGCAGAGCGAATGCATCATACACCATCGCAGCTTTCAGGTGGGCAGCAACAACGTGTTGCTATTGCTAGATCTTTGGTAAACAATCCCGTGATGATTCTTGCCGATGAAGCCACAGGAAACTTAGATACCAGAACGTCTTACGAAATTATGTCCTTGTTTCAAGAATTAAACAAACAGGGCATTACCATTACTTTTGTTACGCACGAACCTGATATTGCCATGTTTAGTAATCGAACCATCGTGTTAAAAGATGGGAATATTATGAAGGACTACACGAATGAGAATATCCAGTCTGCAGCAAATGAATTAGCTAAATTACCTAAACAAGACGATTAATTATGAGACTATTAAATTTATTTAAAATCGCAACAAAAGCCATCATTCTTAATAAAACAAGAACTTTGTTAACGATGCTTGGAATTATTATTGGAGTAGCCTCTGTTATCGCCATGTTGGCTATTGGAGAAGGATCAAAGGAAAGTATCCGTACTACTATTTCGGCTATGGGTTCTAACATGATTACCATTAAAGCAGGAGCAGATACGCGTGGCGGTGTTAGGCAAGAAGCTAGCGTCATGGAATCGCTAACTTTAAGTGATTATGAAGCGATTAAAGCACAATCGACTTTATTAAGTTATAGTTCTCCTGTGGTAGAAGGTAGAGGTCAGGTTATAAATGGTTCTAGTAACTGGCCATCATCCATTTATGGTGTAAATCCTGAGTATTTAAGCATTAAAGTGGTCGACTTACAAAATGGGAGCATGTTTACAGATGCAGAGGTGCAAACAGCATCTAAAGTTGCTGTAATTGGGCAAACCGTTGTTGATAATGTGTTTCCAGACGGGCAAAATCCTGTTGGCCAAATGATTCGTTTTAATAATATTCCGTTTAAGGTGATTGGTGTTTTAGAAGAAAAGGGTGAAAACACCTTTGGTCAAGACCAGGATGATGTGGTTATTGCGCCTTATACAACAGTACAAAAACGTATTTTGGCTATCGATCATTTAAATCAAATTATGGCATCTGCAATTAGTGAGGAAGAAGCGCCAAATGCGGTTTTAGAAGTTTCTAATATTTTGCGTGAACAACACAAATTAACGGAAAGTGATGCAGACGATTTTACGGTGCGTTCCATGGAAGAGTTAATTTCTACCTTTAGTTCTACCAGCGAAATGTTAACTATATTGCTAGTGGCAGTAGCTAGTATCTCCTTATTAATTGGTGGTATTGGCATCATGAATATCATGTATGTTTCTGTAAAAGAAAGAACAAAAGAGATTGGGTTGCGTATGGCTGTAGGTGCTAAAGGAGCAGATATTTTAATGCAATTTTTGATCGAAGCCATTTTAATAAGTATTACAGGTGGTGTTTTAGGGGTATTATTAGGACTCGGAGCAACCGTATTCATCGAAAAATTCTTAAATTGGCCTACAAGTGTGGCTTTGTATTCTATTATCATTTCTTTTGCAGTTTGTGCTGTAACAGGTATCTTTTTTGGATGGTATCCTGCACGAAAAGCATCGGCTTTAGATCCTATCACTGCACTGCGTTACGAATAATGAATTATAAATTATGTACAAGAAGAAAACAATAGCCATCTTTTCACATCTGTTGGTTTGGTTAACATTATTTTGTTTGCCATACCTGCTGTCCTATGGTCAAGATCAAGAAATTAATAGAGTTATTGCGCATTTTTGGATTCCTTTATTCTTTTCGGCCATTATCTTTTACCTCAATTACTTTGTATTGGTAGATCGTTTTTTGTATCCTAAAAAAATGCTACAGTTTGTTGGTGTAAACGCCATAATGATTGCTTTTTTCTTGTTTCTGAAGGAATATATTGAAGACAATTTTTTTCAGGATATTATAAAAAAACGTCTAGAAAACACAGAGCGAGTAGGCCCTCCTTTTAAAATAGGTGTTTATATACAAGTCCTGTCCTATATGGCACCTTTGCTATTTTCAATTGCTTTAAAAACCACACAACGTTGGAATAAAACCGAAGCCGAACGTAAAGAAGCAATTAATGTGAAGTTGAAATCAGAATTGCAGCATTTGCATTACCAATTACAGCCCCATTTCTTTTTTAACTCATTGAATAACATTTATGCACTAGTTGATATATCGCCAGATCAAGCGAAAACATCCATCCATAGTTTAAGCAAGTTGATGCGCTATATGTTGTATGAAACCCATGTAGAAACTATTCCTCTATCGAAAGAAATAGACTTTATGAAAAAGTATATCGATTTAATGAAATTAAGGCTTTCAGATAAAACAAATGTCCATTATCAGTTTCCTTCCGAAGAAACAGGTATTAAAATTGCTCCATTGTTATTTATTTCATTAATTGAAAATGCGTTTAAACATGGTGTTTCGGCAAGTAAAGAAAGTGTAATTACCATTCATATAAGCTCCCATAATAAAACGGTGATCTTTACTATTGAAAACGATAATTTTCCTAAAGAGACAGATGATAAAAGTGGTTCGGGAATCGGACTTCCTAATATTGAAAAACGTTTGGCGTTATTATACCCAAATAAAAACAGCTTTAAAACAGTTGTAGATAATAATCGTTATAAGGCACAATTAGAAATTGAAACAACCTAGAGTATGAGCAGTATAAAAATTACTTGTGTTATTGTAGATGATGAACCTATGGCGCTTAATTTGGTTGAAAGTTATGTTGAAAAAACACCTTTTCTGGTTTTAAAAAAGACATGTAGCAGTGCTATTGAGGCCATGGAATTTATAAAAACAGAACCTGTAGACCTCATGTTTTTAGATATTCAAATGCCAGATTTAACAGGCATTGCGTTTTCAAAAATGTTACCTAAAGATACACGTGTTATTTTTACCACAGCTTTCGATCAATATGCTTTAGATGGTTTTAAAGTTGAAGCTTTAGATTATTTATTAAAGCCTTTTGATTATGCCGAATTTCTTACTGCGGCAAATAAAGCACGCCTGTGGTTTAATTTGATAAAAGGAGCACAGCATAGCAAGGTTTCCGAAGAAAAAAAATTCCTGTTCGTAAAATCAGAATACAAGCAATTACGGATTAAACTGGAAGATGTTCTATATTTTGAGGGCCTTAAAGACTATATTAAAATCTGGATAAAAGACAACCCAAAGCCTATTTTAACGCTTATGAGCTTAAAAATGCTAGAAGAAGAACTGCCAAACACGCAATTTATGCGTGTACACCGTTCCTTTATTGTGTCTTTAAAAAATATTGATGAAATAGAGCGTAGTCAGATCATTATCAATACACAACGCATTACCGTTTCAGAGCAATACAAATCCAAATTCTTGGAATTTATCCATAAAAACTCTTTAGGTTAATCCCTAAGGCCATTTAAGCATCACAAGAAAATTATAATGCTTAAATACACGACTTCTAAACTATTAGAAAACGCGATATTTCTAAGCGAAAAACTTATGCTGCAATTAATTCTAGTTTTTTTGCGTATATACGACTCTAGATAATGCGCTATCAGTTTAGCCTATTTCTATAATAAAGAGCATGCTAAAATTGTTTTTATAACATTAGAAATGTAGGTTTTGGTTTCCATCATCTACAAAACTCTAAGATCAATAGAGATAAAACAAGTACCTGTCTATTTTGGTTTTTTTGCACATAAATATAAGATATCTTTAAACTATTACCCTAAAATAGGGTCTGAGTAATAACTCAAGTCGAAGCTAAAATCTTATAAATTATGAAAACACGTATTAAAACCTATGTCCTATCATCATTTGTTATGATGGTTTTTATGGCAGAAGCCACAGGACAAACACGCCGCAGTACCACTACAGTAACAACAACTGTTTCTAAAAACACGGTAAATAGACGTATTCCAAGCACCAAAGTGACTTATAAAACCCCGAAGCGTAAAGTGGTGTCAGTAAGAACTTTACCAAATAGAACGGTGGTGAAACAAAATGGACAAAATTACTACTATGCCAATAATAAGTATTACACACAATCTAGGGGCCGATATATTGTGATTGCGCCTAAAGTAGGGTTTAGAGTTGCTGTGTTACCTACACATTATAGAAGAATTATACATCACACAAACACATACTATAATGCACAGGGCATATTCTATATTCAAGTGAACAATGGTTATGAGGTGGTGGATCCAGAAGTGGGAACTATCGTTTATGAACTTCCGGCCGATTATGAAAAAGTAGTTATAGATGGGCAATCGTACTACGAATATGCCAATATTCTGTACGAAAAAATACAGGTAGATGGCACAAGAGCTTATGAAGTAGTAGGGATTATAGACATGGAGTAGCCACAAAGAAACACATTAGTTTAATAGCAGAAAAGGAGGTTTATAATTTTAAATAAGCCTCTTTTTTGATTTTGTTAGTTGAAGAAAGCCCTCTTGTAAACTAAAACCCACATAACGTAGAACGTTTAAAATGGGTAAAAGTGTGCTATAAAAGTTTTTAAAGAAAACTAAGCGAAATTACCTATAAATAGAAAACACCTTTTAATAGAGTTACTTTTTTTTAAACTTGTTAAGAAATTCAGCTTTTTTTTGAATATCTTGACAGCATTATAAAAAATCATTTAAAAACGGAGAACTCTTGAATATAACAGCAGCATATACCGACCTTTATCAACTTACCATGGCCCAAGTTTATTTTCGCACCAAACCTAAAGGACGTGCCGTGTTCGATTATTATTTTAGGCACAACCCGTTTGATGGTGGCTATTCTATATTTGCCGGACTTGAAGATGTGTTGCATATTCTTGAAACATTAACGTTCTCAGCTTCCGATATCGCTTACTTAGAGCAACATGGGTTTGAAGCAGAGTTTTTAGACTATTTAAAGAATTTCCAGTTTCAAGGCACCATTTACTCGAGTAGAGAAGGCGATGTTGTTTTTCCAAACCGTCCTATTTTACAAGTAGAAGCCAATATTATCGAAGCTCAGATTATTGAGACCCTTTTATTGAATCTTCTTAATTTCCAAACTTTAATAGCTACCAAAGCCAGTAGAATACGGTACAGTGCAGAGAATGGTGTGTTATTGGATATGGGATTACGCCGCGCCCATGCCACTGGTGGCTATTATGCGTCGAGAGCCGCCGCCATTGGAGGTTTCGATAGTACAAGTAATGTAAAAGCTGCCGATGATTATAATATTCCATCTTCCGGCACCATGGCGCACTCCTTTATACAAAGCTATGAAGATGAATTACAAGCTTTTCGCGATTTTGCGCAATGGCGCCCCATAAACTGTGTGCTTTTGGTTGATACGTATAGCACACTTAAAAGCGGTTTGCCAAATGCTATAACCGTTGCTAAGGAGATGGAGCATAGGGGAGACCGATTGCTAGGTGTTCGATTAGACAGTGGCGATTTGGCATACTTATCTAAAAAAACCCGAATCTTGCTAGACGAGGCCGGCTTGAGTTATGTGAAGATTGTAGCCTCAAATCAGTTGGATGAATTTGTAATAAAGAGTTTAAAAGAACAAGGGGCGCCCATTGATATTTTTGGTGTAGGAACCAATTTAGTTACGGGAAAACCAGATGCTGCCATAGATGGTGTTTATAAATTATCGGAATTTAATGGCGAGCCACGTATCAAGCTTTCCGAAAATATTATTAAAGTCTCGCTTCCTTATAAAAAACAGGTGTACAGAATGTTGGATGAAAACGGTATGTTTTATGGGGCAGACGCTGTAGCATTGTTTAAGGAAGAGCAAGTAGGAGAAATGGAACACCCTTTCGATATCACAAAAAGCTTAGATCTTAATCGGTTTAATCATGAAGCGCTACTTGAAAAGGTTATGGAACACGGTAAAAAAGTAAATCCAACGCGTTCTGTTACAGAAATTGCCCGCTATTCGAAATCGCGTTTAGAAAAACTCCCAGAGGAGTATAAGCGTTTTGATAATCCGCATATTTACAAAATAGGCCTTAGCATTAAGCTTAAACAAGAGCGTGATGCACTGGTTTTAAAACATAAATTTTAAATACCTATGCTGGGCTTATGCGTCCAATTCCTTCTTCAAGCTTATGAAGAAAATGTGTTTGGCTAACTTTATATAAAATCTCTAAAACTTAAAGATGAAAACGCTTCTTATTATTGATGTCCAGAATGACTTTATGCCCGGCGGAACTCTTGCCGTACCTAATGCCGATAAGATAATACCCGTAATAAATAGCATTCAACCTAAATTCGACTTGGTAGTTGCTGCACAAGATTGGCACCCTAAAGACCATGTTAGCTTTGCTTCCAATCACCAAAACAAAATTCCTTTTGATGAGATTGAGGTACACGGAAAACAACAAACTTTATGGCCAGACCACTGCGTTCAAGGTACAGAAGGCGCTAAGTTCCATGCAGCACTCCTTACTCAAAAATGGGAAGCTATATTTAGAAAAGGAACAGATAAATCTATGGATAGTTATAGTGCTTTTTACGACAATGGACGTTTAAAATCTACTGGGTTAATAGGATATTTAAAGGAGAAAGGAACAACCCAGCTTTTTTTATGTGGTCTTGCAGCAGATATTTGTGTTTATTTTTCTATCCACGATGCTTTTAATGAAGGATTTAAGTGCTTTTTTATTGAAGATGCTTCTCAACCTTTAGATTATGAGCAGTTTAATAAACAAAAGAAAGAGATGGAAAGCTTAGGTATTCAAGTGGTTTCCGCATCAAATATTTAATTTTCATACTTACCTCTATAGTTTACACTATTCTAAAATTCTTTAATTTTATTTTTAGTATACTGTATTTACAATCTGCTTCTTTATAAAAGGGTGGAAACACCCTACGTATTTCGGTTTATTTCCTTCATTTACAGGTTTATAGCTGTTGTATATTTACTTAAGTAAAATATATTAACCTAAAAAATCTTTAAAAATGAAAAAACTAGAAAGAATTTTGGAACAAGACCATTCCAAAAAAACCAAGAAAGAGCTTGTTGATTTATTGACGGGTATTCAAGAAGTTGTAGGTGATGATTTTTCAAAAATTACGGGCATTCAGATTAGTGAATTATCAAGAACCAAAAATGAAGACCTTATTGCCATTGTAGAGTCTTTTAAATATAATTATGATGTGAAATGGGAAGACCGTATTGAACATGCACCAGAATTGCTTAAAACTATTTTTGCGCAAATGGAAAACGATGAAAATCAGTTTTCTACGCTAGACGCCGCAGATGCAGATTTTGCTGCAGAGTTAGGGAGTATTGATTTTGAAAACCTAATTGGTGGCCCATTGAACGCCTGTGTAACGGCACAAGCCAATGCATCTATGTCTACCGTTAACTTTATTAAAGAGGTTGGTTTTACAGAAGATGGCGATTTGCGCATGGTGGATTTTTCATATACAAAAGAAGTCCCAGATCCTGACAATCCTGGAAGTACCTTAAAGGAAGACGTGGCTCTTAAAGTGCCTTTTGTATCTGTATTAAATATTCCGAGTTTACGTATTGAAACCTGTGAAGTAGATTTTAACGTCAAACTAAATTCTGTATACACTAAAGATGTTAGCAGCGAGTTTGGTATCGATGCAGGCGTTAGTGGGGGATGGGGGCCCGTAAAGTTTAAGGTATCTGCATCTTACAAAAGATCGTCTAGCACAGGTGTAAAAGTAGAGAAGGAGTATACGATGGGGGTAAAGGTTGTGGCAACAAACGACCAGATGCCTGGCGGTCTAGAAAAAGTTTTAGGAATTTTATCAGAATAAGGTGATGATCAAATTATCAGACTACATGGACTATCTTAATGAAGAGATAGTCCAAGCTAGAAAAAAAGCAGACGAACAAGCTGTTATGATGGCAAAGGAATACGCTAAGCATCCGTACCTAAAATATTTTAGAGTGCCACGTTTTACAATGCCTTCGGTAAAGCTTAGTATTCCTGTGAAGATTTCGGAGTTAGACGCAGATACTCGTTATAAATTTAAAATGGATGATGCCGAATTTATAAAAGACGTTAATACAAGAATTGAAAAAATTAATAAGGAGAAACAATTAAAGCTCATGTTTATCTCTAAAGAATCGCTGGAGGGCAATAATATGAAACGGGTTATAGCCCATTTAGAAGAAGGCAATTCTCAGGTTATAAACCAGCCCAACGATACCCTTTTAAAAGTAGATTTTAAAAAACCTGTTTTAGATTTAATCAAGATTAGAACCTTTAATGTTTCTGCAGATGTGGCATCGGTAGAAAATGAAGAACTGGAAAACATATTAAAAGAATCTCTTAAAAACAGATATAAGCCAGTGTCGTCAAAGCTTAATGCTATTTATTTTGATCCTGATACTAGCGATGAAAAAGATAAGGGTAAAATATTATTAACGCTCAATGTAGAGATGGTTGAAGAGGGTATTAGGATCCATCATGCTACCGATGAAAAAGGTAATAAAATTGAAGAAATAATTTTTGAATAATGACGGTACTCATTCATTTTAAAAAACAACATTTAGAAGGGTTTAATCAAGAGCTTATTTCTCAAAATGAAAAGTTCATTAGAAAGGAGTATGACTTAGACAAAACGCTCATGCATTTGCTAAACGATGTGCAAGCGTATTACGGACAGGTAGGAGAAAGTACATCAGAGAGCCAAATTAGTCAGTTAAAAACTTACTTAAACCTTGCTGTTTCTGGCATAGACCCTATAAGTTTAGAGCGTGTAAAGACTAGGCGACGAGATTTAATTCGCACGGCGTGTTTCCATTGTTTATCCAATTTAGGTGATGTATTGAGGCATTCGCTTCAAACGGTAGAGGATTTATTGTTTAGAGCTTCAGAAACGATCCATCAATTAATATTATCGGCCTTTCAATCTAAACTCCTTACAGACGCCCTCATAAAAAAAACAGACAACATCGAGAAGTGTACTGCTTTATGGAAATCCCTCAAAACAAACGAGCAAATCTCACTTATCGATAAGAAATTAAAATTAGATATTTTACAGGAAGATATTAGCATTTTAATTGATATGACATTTTCAAAACTTAAAAATTAAACCATATGGCCATCAATAAAACCTCAAATAAATATATCATTCAATTAAAGGATAATGAGCGTTCTACAATTAAAAGAACAGAAAGAGACCTTAGTATAAAACTCACATCATCTGCAGAGTTGAGTTCTAAACTACGTGCACAAGATATTTTGAACTCGGGAGATGGGTTGTTTTTAAAAAACCTAGGCTTAGCCATTGTGGACAATTATGAATTAGCAAAGCTACATAGGGTTACAAATGCGGCTTCCAATCCTATTATTTATTGGGAAGAAGAGCGCATGTTCACTCCAGTAATCGAACTGGATCTAATTCACGAGATGAAATCGCAAATCCAAGACCTTTCTGATAAACTAAGTCAATTAGAAGAGCTTGTTAAGGAAAACGAAATAATAAGCGTAAATCAAAATTACACTTGGGGGCTGCAAGCCATTGGAATAGAATCGAGTAAATACACAGGAAAAGGAATTGACATTTGTATATTAGATACAGGGTTTTACGCTAAGCATCCTGATTTTAAAGATAGAAATATTACAGGGAAATCTTTCGTGCCTGGAGAGAAATGGGATGTTGATGGTCACGGTCACGGCACACATTGCACAGGTATCGCAGCAGGTTATCTGTCGTTAGAGCATAACAAAAGATATGGTGTAGCCTACGAGTCCAATATCGTTATTGCAAAAGTATTGAGCGATTCTGGCAGTGGATCCACAAGTGCCATTATTGATGCTATTGACAATAGTCTGGAAAAAGGACATCAAGTGGTTTCTATGTCTTTGGGTGCTCCAGTTAAAATTGGTGAAAAGCCATCCCCTATTTTTGAACAGGTTGGCAGAAAGGCCTTAGAAAACAATTGCTTGCTTATTGCAGCAGCCGGTAATGATAGTAGCAGACCGGGGTTGCCTAAACCTGTTAGCAGTCCTGCAAATGCAGAATCTATAATGGCAGTAGCCGCTTTAGATCCATCCTTAAAAGTAGCGCTTTTTTCCAATGGTGGCATTAATGCTAGTAATGGTGGACGCGTAGATATTGCCGCACCAGGGACTAATGTGTTTAGCTCATCGTCAAAAAATGCTGGAAATGGCGACTTATATAGAACAAGGAATGGCACGAGCATGGCAGCACCCCACGTAGCAGGCTTAGCGGCGCTATACTGGGAAGCGTATCCTAGCTTATCGGCCGAAGGTATTTGGTTGAAATTAGAAAAGCGAGCCAAACATTTAACAAATCAATTGCTTAGGGATGTGGGGCAAGGTCTTGCTCAAACTTTTTAAATGAGAAATCACTTATGAAAACATACATGGTAATTTTAAAAGATGATGTGATTTTAAACACAGATATTTTTAATTATTTTATTGAGATGGACTGTGCTATAGTAGATTACTATCCTAGATTTAAAGCTCTTAAATTAGAAAGTAAGAAAGCATTAAAACAAACGGCTTTAAAATATATTAAGTCTATAGAAGAAGAAAAAAACTTTAATTTATAAAGATTCTTAAATTTACATCAATTTCAGGGTCGTGTTAACTTTTTAATTATAAAATTTAAAAAAAAATAAAAATACGATAATAAGTACTAGTACTTAACAGGTTGTTTAAATATCTACTTAAAAGGATAGGGTATAAATGCGGTACATTTTATAATTTTAGTTTCTGTTTTTTTATTAATCTCCATGTCTTACACATGAATTTTAAAAAAATTAGTATTCTAAGTTTTTCATTTTATCTTTACCGCTAGCTTTTAAAATAAAAGAGACATGGTATAAACCATACCTACGACATTTAACCACCCAAAATTACCCTATGGAGTTATTTTTACTACTTGTTGTTATCGTTTTATTGATTTTACAAAACGCGAAGCATAGCAAGGAAAGTCTTAGTTTAAGAAAAGAAATTAGTATTTTAAACGATAAAGTAAACAAGCTCTTAGCACATTATAAAGCGCCAGATCAAACAGCTACAAAGAAAATCATTAGAGAAGATGTTCTAAAGAACCCTGTTGAGCCTGTAGTCGAAAGGCCTTTAAAGGCCACACAGCCTATACCTAAAATTATAAAAGAAGAGAGAGTTGCTGAGCCTGTAAAAATTTCGGCATCTTTTCAAACTCCCATAACAGCGCCTAATAAACGAGTTGAGCAAAAACCTAAACCTAGTTTCTGGAAGCGTTTTAAACAAAAGAATCCTGATCTTGAAAAGTTTATTGGCGAGAACCTGATCAACAAAATAGGGATTCTTATTTTAGTATTAGGAATTAGTTATTTTGTAAAATTCGCCATAGACAAAGATTGGATTAATGAGCCTGCACGTGTGGGTATTGGTATATTAGCCGGAAGTTTGGTGCTGTTTATCGCCCATAAGCTACGTAAGAAATACGCTCCTTTTAGTTCTGTTTTAGTAGCTGGAGCCCTTGCTGTTTTTTATTTTACTATCGCTATTGCTTTTCATGAATATCAATTATTTAGTCAACAAGTGGCTTTTGGAATCATGGTGGTAATAACGGCTTTCAGTTGTTTGATTTCTTTGTCTTATAATCGCATGGAACTTGCCATATTATCGTTAATTGGTGGTTTTTTAGTGCCTTTTATGGTAAGTAGTGGTAGTGGCAACTATGTGGTGCTCTTTACCTATATCGCTATTTTAGATGTAGGTATATTGGCCCTTGCTTATTTTAAAAAATGGCATGCCGTACATATACTGGCATTTGTGTTTACCATGGTGTTGTTTTCGGGTTGGATGGCTACAGAATTGAATGCCGAAGCACCAGATTACTTAGGTGCTCTAGTTTTTGCATTTGTTTTTTATCTCCTATTTATAATTACCAATATTATAAATAATTTGCGCAACAAAGGTAGCCTCTCCAAAATTCAGTTGGTAATGCTATCGGTTAATAATTTTATTTTTTATGGTATTGGCATGCTCATACTCGCTAACTATAAACCTGAGTTGTCCGGTCTGTTTACAGCGCTTTTAGCGGTGCTAAATTTAGTATATGCTTGGGTATTGTATAAAAAATTTGGTTTAGACAAAATAGCAGTGTATTTACTAATTGGTTTAACATTAACCTTTATCACATTGGCCATTCCTGTTCAGTTTTCAGGAAACAACATCACGATGTTTTGGGCAGCAGAAGCTGTACTGTTAATGTGGTTAGCACAAAAATCGCAAATAAAGAGTTACCGGTTTGCTACCGTTTTGGTTCAGTTTTTAATGTTGATAAGCCTGCTGATGGATTGGCCTCGTTATTTTGAAACCACTAATACTCTAATTATAGTACTTAATCCTATTTTTATTGGCGGTGTTTTTGTAGTAGCCTCCATGGTGATCGTGGGCTATTTGCTGCGAAATGAAACAGAAAAGTTATTAAAATTCGGTTTTAAGTTTCATCCGCAATCGTATAGAAACCTGATTCATATATTGGCCATTATTACGGGGTATTTTGTTGGGTTTTTTGAAGTTTCTTATCAATCCGTTACCTATTTCTCATTTAACGATTTTCTAGCGATTATAGCATTATACCACTTACTTTTTTCACTAGTATTCTGTTTTATATTCTATAGAAATAGAACGTTAAGCCGTGATAAAATGATTAATAGTGTGGCTGTTTTAAACATTTTATTATTTGCGTTTTTGTTTAGCAGCATCCCTTTTATCGAACATAAAGACAATATTATGGATGCGACCAATAGCCATATGGCTTATTATTTACATTTCGTATCCATTAGCTTTGTACTTTATTTTTGGTATTTAATTTATACAACTAACAAAACAGAAAAGGTGTTTTCTATTTTTAAACATAGATGGATATTATGGTTTGTTGTTTTTATAATAGTGTTTATGGCGAGTAAAGAAGTGATATTGCACGGCCTTTATATGATAGACTATCCAATAGACCAAAGCTTAAAAAGCTCTTCTTATGTAACCGCTACAGACCTGATGGATGCCTCTAGAAGTAAAATAATAAAAACAGGACTACCTATCTTATGGGGGGTATTGGCTTTTGTTTTATTGCTTTGGGGAATTAAAAAACAAATTAAACCTTTACGGATTAGCGCACTCACCTTATTAGGCATTACTATTGTGAAGCTATTTGTGTACGACATTAGCAATGTTTCCGAAACCGGTAAAATTATTGCGTTCATCTTGCTGGGTGTCCTCATTTTAATTATTTCATTTGTATATCAAAAAATTAAAGTTTTAGTAATTGACGAAGACAAAACCCCTAAACATGATTAAATCGATTATTTTTTTCATACTGCTTACTGGAAGCATGTCGTTTGCACAAAGCCATCTTGTAAGTGGCAATATTACTCCTGTAAAAGAAGATGGGCTATACCGCATTCGTATTCCGCAAAACATAAGGTCTTATGCCACAAAAGATTTACGTGATTTTAGGGTTTGGGATACTAAAGGCCAACAAGTGCCTTATTTTATACAGCCTACTTCAGACTATAAGAAAACCAAAGTTTCTGATTTCGAGGCATTTCCCATTATATCAAATACACGTATAGCCGACAGTAATGCTACTTACATCTTTAAAAACTCATATAAAACACTTGATAAAGCAGTGCTTTTAATAGCCAATTATCAAGGCAATAAAACCTATCGTTTAGAAGGCAGTAATGATCAAGAACATTGGTTTGGCTTGGTAAATAGTGGGCAGCTCAATCAATTGAGCCACGCCATAGAAACTCGTGTTTATAAAACCATTCATTTTCCGGTCTGTTCATATCCATATCTTAAAATTGTTTTTGACGACCGTCACTCTTTACCTATAAATCTTCTAGAGATAGGGATTGCAAATACCGAAACTCTAGACATAGTGCCAGTAACTATGGAAAATGTTCCTGTAGAAAGCATTACATTTTTAGAAAAAGATAAAAAGACACAAATCCATGCTCGTTTTGAAAGACCAGAAGGTATCGACCAAATTCAAATGGTTATTACCGCTCCTGATCTATATAGTCGAAATGCCGAACTCTATACTCTAAAAGAGGAAGAGGTAAAGCGCAGATTAGAAACGTATAGGGAGTATATAGCAACGTTTACCATACGTTCCGATAAAGCTTTGGTTTTCGATTTGCCAACCACAATAGAACAAGATATTTATTTAGAAATTGACAATAAGGATAATCCTAAACTACACATTTCTGATATTCACTTTATGCAAGCACCGGTTTACCTTGTGGCTTCTTTAAAGCAAGGTGAACCCTATAAGGTAACCGCAGGAAATGATAACTTGAATTTCCCCGATTACGATATTTTTGACGCCACAAACACCACTAAAAACGAATTGCCAATTGCAGAGATAAACACTGTCGCCTATCAGCAACCTGTTACAAAAGCAAAAGACGCAATTCCTTTTTGGCAACAATCTTGGTTTATGTGGTGCTGTATAGGCTTAGCGGCCATAATGATTTCTTATTTTGCCTTTAGCTTATTAAAAGATTTGAGCAAGAATAAACATTAATGATGTTTTAGTACTACCAACCATCAACCACACACTGCATAGTATAAGGCGTAGCCTTAGAAAGTGGTAATGCTTCAAGGGTGTCTCCTAAGTAGTTTCCGCTAGCCAACCCTGTTACATTTTTAAAACGATACGACCAGCAATACCTCAGGTTAGGGTGTGTTTCAGAATACGTAACCAAGTTGTCTATCAAAACAGCATTTTCAAAATCACTAAAAGCCATAAAATACCCTAGAAATTTATTACGGCGCACATCGGCATCCGAGCTTTTATACATGTACATTCCACAACTATTACATTCGTTTTCGTGTACATACGTGGCCCGATTATGGCCTTTATCGCCACCGCTTGAATATTGGATATAGCCCAATCTCCCATTTACAGACCCTGAAGTCATAGTAATCGTGTTTCTGGCAATAATATTATGCGTTTTATGCCAGCTTACAATAGGGCCGTCTATATACGTATTACCATCCCCTTGTTCCATAATATTATCTAAAATATATACGTTTTCACCAGTGGCATTCACAATATCACCCCCTGTGTTGTGATGGAAGTAATTGTTTTGAATTAAAATATCTTCATCCACACGTCCTGGGCCTTCAATATCGATACCAAATTGCGGAGATATTCCATGGATGTGATGGATCTCGTTATCTGTAATTTCAATACGAATACCACCCACAATAGAAATCCCTTGACGCCTGTTGTTATGCAGGTTGTTTTCTATGAAAGTAACATCATTGGAGTCTAAAACCAAAGCGCCATCACCTGTAACATTTAGAATTTCCATATTTTTAATCAATATGTTTTTGTTGTTCCAAACACAGATGCCATGGCCCTCATCATGTGCGGTCTTGCCATCGCTATTGCGTGGTGTATACACATGCGTATCGCGATCTCCTTTAATAATACCGTCCCGAACCGTAATATTATCTCCATTTAAACGCAACACACAGTAGTTCCATTTATCATTGGTTTGGATTTCTAAAACAGCCCCTGGGCTAAATACAAAATCTGTATTATCATGAATATCAATACCACCTTGATAAATATCATTTACATCTTTACCTACTAAATAGTGCCCCTCGGGTAATATTACACGAGTAAAGCCTTCACTATGTGCCCAATCTATGGCAGCTTGTAGGTTAGCGGTAGTTTTTACCGCATTGGTGTTGTTAATAGGAATATCCCATTGAACCACATCTATGGTATACTCTAGAGTATGGGTTGCGATAGGGAGCTGTATCTTAAAAAGCATTTGAGGTAAACCGTTCGAATCTAAATCTTCGGTAATCGTCCCAAAATCAGAACTGTTTTCGTCATCATGGTCGTTGTAGCAAGAGTTCAAAAAAAGAAAACCAATAATAAGTAGGGAATAGGGAGTTATTTTCATGGGGCACTATTGAATAAGGTTAATAATAAATATGGGGCCAATTAAACGCTGTTTTTTAACTATTATGGTTCAAAGTTTAATTTATTTTAAAACGTTTCAAATATCTGAAATTTTATGACTGTACAAGCCTATTGTTTGTTTTTTCTTTCAATAATTGATATAGGAACGGAAAGAAGGAAGGTTTTGATGATTTTTTAAACACCTCATTGAAGCGGGATTCAATGAAATTTGTTTTCAGATTTTGCAACATCCACAAGGCTTACCAAGCCTCTATAATTAAAGCAGGACTATCTAAAGTATACTGTTCTTGATTGAAATTGCCGTAGTAATTACAATTATTAAACCCTGCCTTATTTAATAAATGCGCTAGGTCCTCTTTTAATAGCGGTAGTAATTCAATACTGTTTTCAATAATCTGTTGGGTAGATTTAACTGTTAGGCGCGTATTGAAATCCATTTTATGTTCTAATGGGCGATACCCATAATGGCGTTCAAAAATAATATCCTCATTTTCTATAAGCGGTAATTGCTGAATGTTTTTAGCAAGAACCTTATCATAATTAACAATTTGCAGCAATAATTTGCCGTTCGCTTTAAGGGCGGCTTTTGATTGTTTTAAAAAATCAGTTACCTCTTCTAAGGTGCTTAAATGAACTAAAGTGTTTCCAAAGCAAATAATCCCGTCTATCGTGTGTTTATCAACAATAGTATGTAGTTTAAGCATGCCGATGTGCTGAAAATCAATGGCATGTGATTTGTTTTCCGTGTTATGTAATGCTGTTCGTATCATTTCAGCATCTAAATCAATCCCGAGTACGCTTTTATAATACGTAACCAATTCGAAAGCAAGTGTTCCAATGCCACATCCAACATCTATAATCCTACTGTTACTTTCTGGTATTTTAGACTTAATAAAATCAATTTGATTACCGTTGATTTTAAAAATATGATGATAAAAAGACGCAATTTGTTTATAGAAACTCATAATTATTAATTTATCCTCAAAGATAGTGCTTACTAATTATATAAATAACCAATCCTAAACAGGACCATATAGATAGGGTGGCCACAAACCCTTTTCTTAGTGGATTGTGCACGATTAAAATTAATTCTTAATTTTAATCGGTTTCAAGCGAACAATCCCTACGCTGTCCAATACGCGAATAATTAGGTAGGTCATATCAATTTCATACCATTTTACACCAAAGTTAGCACGACTAGCGTACTTATGATGGTTATTATGATAGCCTTCGCCCATCATTAAAAAGTCAAAACGAAATAGATTCTTGCTCGTGTTCTTCATTTGAAAATTCACATAGCCATAGATATGTCCAAACCAATTGATAATTACACCATGTATGGGAGCCATTAAAAAGGTAACGGGCAATAAAAGCCATTGCCACCAAGCAGTAACAAAGAACACAAAGAATAAGGTGTAAAGGCTAATCCATAGCAATCTAGAAAAACGTGAACTGGCAAAACGATCAAAAGCTTTCCATTGTGGGACATTTTTTGTAAAACGGGAGTCCACAGGAATACGTTGCTCATTAATATCTTGATAAATGGTTTTTGTTTTCCACATCATAGCAAAAAGATTAGGATCATGAGAAGGGGAGTGGGGATCCAGTTCTGTATCTGTATAAGCGTGGTGCATGCGATGCATAATACCATAGCCATATGCACTTAAATAACTAGAACCTTGAAAAATCCAGGTTAATACAAAGGTAATACGCTCCATGGTTTTAGACATGGTAAAAACTTGATGTGCTGCATAGCGATGCAAAAAGAAGGATTGAAAAAACAAGCCCCCATACCAAAGGACTAAAACGAAAATAACGACTGCCATACTTTTTTTTACAAAGATAATGTGTCGTTGGTCGTCAAACAATGAACCCAAATCAATTAAATGCCCCTATACTCGCGTTTTATAAGCGTTTCCGTATTCTGCTTAAAGCTTGTGGCGTCACTCCAATATACGAACTGATGTACTTTAAGGGGATTTCCTTCAATAACTCCGGTCGCTCTTTAAACAACTTTAAATAGCGTTCTTCTGCGGTGAGGTTTAATAAGTGTTGTTCCCGCTTTGATTTTAATAAAAACAGACGCTCGACGGTAAGTCTACCAATAAAATTACCAATTTGAGTGGTTTTATAAACAGCTTGTAAATCGTTGTAAGTGATGCTTAAAAGTGTAGTATCTGCCAAAGCCTGAAGCTGATAGGCCGAAGGGGTTTGTGTTAAAAACGAGTCGTAAGCACTTATAAATTGATTTTTAAAGCTAAAGCCGAAAGTGATTTCTTTTTCAGGGTCCTCTTTAGGAATAAATAGGCGTACCACACCAGATTCTATAAAAGAAATATGATGCTCGACCTCGTGTAACTTTAAAAAAATAGTTTTTTTAGGAATAACACGACGCTGTAGTTTAGACGTAAAAAATGCCCAATCTGCATCTGAGATTGTAGCAGTCTGTTCTAGATAAGATCTTATTTGTTGCAAATCGTTTAGATACAGTTTATAATAAAGAATAAAGATAAGGATTACTGCTTATAAAAACCTGTGTTTTTGTACTGAAAATCTATAGGGTAGAGCGCCCTTGTGTTATCTCACAAAAACCGTAATACGTCTATAAATGGTTCTAGCCTTTTCATACTATTCCTAAAAACTATAGAAATCAATATATTTAGGCTAGTGTCATCAGTCACTTCACACAGATTACTAGTCAATTAAAGGCTGTAACACCTCCCAAACGGTTTGTGCCAGTACTTTATGGCCTTTCACATTTGGATGAATACCGTCGCCTTGGTTAAGGGACGCCACGCCACCCACATCTTTTAATATAAAAGGAATAAATTCTAAAGTGTTTTTCTGAGCTAAATCGGCATAAAGCTGCTTAAATGCGGTTGTATACGCTTGTCCCATATTTGGAGGCAACTCCATTCCTGCAAGAATAATAGTGGTGTCTGGGCTTTTTTCTTTTACAACATCTATGATGGCTTGTAAATTAGATTTTGTTTCCTGCAAGGGCACCCCACGTAACCCGTCATTAGCGCCAAGTTCTAATAAGAATATGGAAACAGGCTGTTTGATAACCCAATCGATCCTGTTTTTGCCACCAGCGGTAGTTTCGCCACTAACGCCTGAATTAATAATGGTATAGTTTAAACCTAAGCTATCCACTTTTTGTTGTAATAAACCTGGGTAAGCATCTGCTGTATCGTCCAGCCCGTAGCCCGCAGTAATACTATCGCCAAAGCATAGTATGGTTTTTGTTGGTGCTTTAGTTGTCAAAGTGTCTTCTGTTTGTTCTATGGTACTTAAATCTTCTGTTGTTTTTTTAGACTTGGCTTCATGGCAAGAAAAAAGAGAAATCGCTATTATAAAACAACAAAATATAACGTAATTAAAGGGTGTTGATGCAGGAAGATAGGCGTGTAAGTGGTTCTTTTTAGCTTCAGTCATAAGTTATTTTATAAATTAAATGGATAGGCCAAAGATATTAAAGTTTATTGCGTCTTAAAGATGCCATATGCTCTTTTAACGTTATGATAACGAATCTAATTCAGGTCTTCTCCCAACAAAAAACTACTTTTGCAAACTTGCAGAGAATTGGATATTTTAATTATGCCGATAACTGTTATACATTATGGGAAAATTAGATGAAAATGGCTTGAACAAAGCATCGAGGATGTTACTGCTTGTAGGGATTTTGTTTATAGCAGTAAACTTGCGTACTGCGCTTTCTAGTATTGGGCCTTTAATCGACATGATCCGTCAAAATGTGGGGCTTTCAGACACCTTATTGGGCTTGCTCACCACCTTGCCTTTAATGGCCTTTGGTTTTATTTCCACTATTACCCCTTTGTTTACAAAACGTTTTGGAATTGGAATAACCCTGTTAGGGGCTTTAATTTTACTTACCACAGGCATTGTAATACGTTCTTCTGGTGGCGTTTTCGAACTGTACCTGGGAACCATTTTATTGGGTATAGCTATTGCTTTTGGAAACGTATTGATTCCTGCACTAATTAAAAGAAACTTTCCACATAAAGCAGGCTTGGTTACTAGTTTATACTCAGGGATTATGTCCCTTGGTGCTGCTTTTGCCGCAGGATTAAGTGTGCCTTTGGCTATGGAACTGGGTTTGGGTTGGCGCGGATCATTGGCCATCTGGGCAGTATTAGCGGTTTTGGCTCTCGTTATTTGGATCCCGAACATCAAACGTATAAATCGCACACCGCCTCGCAGAAGTTTTAAAGACGCCATGAAGGCTTTAAGCGGCTCCAGATTGGTTTGGAAACTCGCCCTGTATATGGGGCTCCAATCTTTGGCGTTTTATGTGATGTTAGCTTGGTTGCCAGCCATACTTCTAGATCGCGGATTTAACGCATCCTATGCAGGTTGGATGCTATCACTATCACAAGCTACTGGTATTATTGGCTCTTTGTTAATACCGATTTGGGCTGGTTCTAGAAAGGACCAACGCTTGGTTATTGTTTGTTTGGTAGTGGTGGAGCTTATCGCATTAGTAGGATTGATGATTCCAGGAATGGGATTGGTGGAGCTTTGGGTAGGCATGATAGGCATGGTGCTTGGAGGTACATTTGGTTTGGCACTATTACTTATTGTTTTACGATCTGATACTGCCGAAACCGCCGCCGAGCTTTCTGGTATCGTACAATCCATAGGCTACTTTATTGCAGCAACAGGACCGTTTATTGTGGGGATGATTTACGATCTTACACAGGTATGGAATTACGCCTTAATATTATTGATGGGAATAGCCATCATTAAACTGGTTATGGGCATTGCGGTAGGAAAAGATAGAAAGGTATAATGGCTAGGGTTTTATCAATAAAGATTCACGTATCAACTTACTGGTTTTAAGCCTATTTAAGCTGTTTTAACAAGTAATGCTTTAAATGAAACTTAAGCTAATAAAACCCTCGTAAACACCTGCTTCTGAACATTATTGTTGTTAATAAAAGTTAGACAATACTTTGGTTTTGGAATAAAAAATATGACTTTCAACTCATGCGGATCATGCGAAGTCCAACTTTTTAATGCATCATATTATCGCCATAATGCTATCTCAACACGACTCGGTATCGACTCCTGTTTCAAGTAACGGTTTGTTATAAAAAGCACCCTTATGAAGACGAAGAAGGAGGGTTTTAATTAAACTGAAGTTGCTCCATTGTGGTTGCCAAAACAAAATGGTAGCACCGTATTTACAGACTAGCACCTTCATAATATAACAAAACTTTAAGAGTTTAAACCTTGATGTTATAGGTAGATATGAATGCAATTGTTTATTTTGAGCCTTTAACATAAGTCGCCGTATAAAATAAAAACGTCATGTCGAAAATATTAAAGATAACTGGGTTAGAAAAAAGCTATACCAGTGGTAATAAACGCTTAGCCGTTTTACAGGATATCTCTTTTGAGGTTGAAAAAGGACAAACTTTTTCAATTGTAGGACCTTCTGGAAGCGGTAAAACCACCTTATTAGGCCTATGCGCGGGTTTGGATGACCCCAATGCGGGCTATGTTGAATTATGCGGACAAGATTTAAATGCTTTAAATGAAGACCAGCGTGCACAATTACGGAATAAGCACGTGGGATTTATATTCCAAAATTTTCAGTTGCTACCCACATTAACGGCGCTTGAAAACGTTAGTGTTCCGCTAGAACTACAAGGTGCTAAAGATGCAACAATTAAAAGCAGGGCGCTATTGGAAAAAGTTGGTTTAGGCGATCGTGTACATCATTATCCTTCGCAACTTTCTGGTGGCGAGCAGCAGCGCGTCGCATTGGCACGAGCCTTTTCAAACGCTCCGTCCATTTTATTTGCCGATGAACCTACTGGCAACTTAGATGCCGAAACCGGAGAAAAGGTAATCCGATTATTATTCGACCTTAATAAAGAAAACGGGACCACCTTGATAATCATTACCCACGATATGGAATTAGCGAACCGCACGCAGCACATATTAAAGTTAAAAGGCGGAAAAATAGTAACCCACCCCCTAACACCAGCCCTGTGAGCGTACCCTCTAGTATTAAGAGCCTACAAATAGCTTGGTTGTTTAAAATGGCATGGCGAGACGCCAAGGCGAGCAAAGGGCGACTCCTTTTATTTATGTCATCCATTATCTTGGGTATTGCCGCTGTGGTATCCATACAGCTCTTTAGTACAAATTTAAAGGAAAACATCCAACGCCAATCTAAAAGCTTAATGGGGGCCGATTTTATAATCGATTCCAAGCAAGTGCCTACAGCGCGTGCACAAGCGATTATCGATTCATTAAAACCAGGCGCTTCCGAAGTGAATTTTGTATCCATGGTTGTTTTTCCAAAGCAGGGCGGCACTAAATTAGTAAAGGTGCGAGGGCTCGAAGGCAACTTTCCTTTTTATGGAAAAATAGATGCCGTACCAGCTTCTGCTGCAAACCGTTATCAGGAGTCTGGTGGAGCTTTAGTTGATGCGGCTTTATTGCTTCAGTTTAACGCAAAAGTTGGCGATTCTATTCAAATAGGAAAGTTAACGCTTCCCATTGCGGGGGCTTTAAAATCCATTCCAGGGAGTTCTACTTTTTCTAGTTCTGTAGCGCCGCCTGTGGTTATACCGTATCGTTTTGTTGCGGCTACGGCATTATTGCAGTTTGGAAGCCGAAAGGAATACCAATACTTCTATAAAGCTTCCGATACTTTAGATCTAAAACGCCTTGAAGGTAAAATAGGGCCGTTGCTTGATTTAGAAAATGCCGATTTAGACACGCACACGAGCACGACCAAACGCCTTGGCAGGCGGTATGATAATGTGGGCAAGTTCTTGAATTTAGCAGCATTTATAGCCTTGTTGTTAGGTTGTATTGGTATTGCAAGTTCTGTGCACATTTATATCAAAGAAAAATTAAGGGCTATTGCCGTTCTAAAATGCATGGGTGCCTCTAGGCTGCAAAGTTTTCTTATTTTTCTCATCCAAATTTCAGGCATCGGAATTATTGGTGGTACCATAGGGGCTTTAATTGGCGCCGGACTTCAAGACTTATTTCCTTACCTCCTAAAAGACTTTTTACCTTTTACTATCGAGATGCGCATTTCGGTACAACCTATTTTTATGGGGGTATGTCTTGGTTTGTTCATGTCTGTATTATTTGCGCTATTGCCATTGCTTCGAACATGGTATGTTTCTCCGTTAGCTGTGCTGCGCATAGAGGAACAGGCTGCACAAGAACCTAAAAAAGTACAGATTTTCGTTTTTACGGCCATTTTAGCATTTCTATATGTATTCTCATGGTGGTTGCTTCGCGATGCGCTTTATGCATTAGCTTTTGTTGCCGGAACCGTTATTACCTTTGCGCTATTAGCAGGGGTTGCATTAGGGTTTATAAAAGCCTTAAAACATTTTTTTCCTAAGCATTGGAGCTTTACCATACGCCAAAGCTTACTCAATTTGTTCAGGCCCAACAATCAAACTGTGGTGCTGGTCGTTGCCATTGGTTTGGGTACGTTTTTAATCAGTACCTTATATTTTACCAAAGATATCCTGTTGGCAAAAACAGAAGTAGAGCAGGAGGCTAAACAAGCAAATATTATTATTTTAGATGTTCAACCAGAACAACGCGATGCCGTAGTAAAGAGCATAAAAGCAAAGGGTTTGCCCGTGTTGAATAACATCCCCTTGGTTACCATGCGAATGCATAGTATTAAAGACCGGTTGGTGAATGAACTGCACCGCGATAGTACACGTCAAGTAAAAGGGTGGATTTTGAACCATGAATTTAGAACTACCTATCGGGATACTTTAATAGCCTCCGAAGAATTGATAAAAGGAAAATGGGTGCCAGAATTAAAGCCCGGTGACCCTGTGGTTATTTCTATTTCAGACAACCTAGCGTCTGATGCCAACCTAAGTGTTGGGGATCCTGTAATGTTTAATGTTCAGGGCGTGCTAATGGAAACAACCGTAGGCAGTATCCGAAAGGTCGATTGGGCACAGTTGCAGCTCAACTTCACCATCGTATTCCCTAAAGGGGTACTTGAGGATGCACCAAAATTTAATGTCCTTACCACCGCAGTGGCAGATGAGATGGGTGCGGCAGCATTACAAAACGATGTGGTTACTAAATTTCCAAATGTATCTATTATCGATTTACGACAGGTGTACAGTCTTGTGGAAGACATATTGGACAAAGTGTCTTGGGTGATTAATTTTATGGCATTTTTTAGTATCCTCACAGGTATTATCGTATTGATTGGTTCTGTAAGAACAAGTAAATACCAGCGTATAAAAGAAAGTGTCTTGTTGCGAACGCTTGGAGCTAAAAACACGCAGATTTTGCGAATTTCAGCCTTTGAATACCTGTTTTTAGGATTGCTGGGCAGTTTGGTTGGTATTTTGCTAGCCTTAGTGGGCAGTTGGTGTTTAGCTGTGTTTGTATTTAAAGAGCCTTTTGTGCCCGCTTTAATTCCTTTTCTGGTATTTTTACCAGGCATCACCGTGTTGGTGCTCGCGATTGGATTAAGCAATATTCAAACGGTGCTACGAAGTTCGCCCTTAGAGGTTTTGCGAAGAGAAAGCTAGGTTTAAACCGTTATTTTAATAGCAAATACTTTTGGTTTTTATACAGAAAGGCATTCTTATGAAACGTAACTATTCTATTAATTGCGTAACTTGCATGAAACACATTTAAAGAAACATCATGTTACATATATTATACGCATTAGTTATACAATTGCCTCAGGGCACCCGCAACCCAGATGACAATAGTCCTATCGACCTTACAAATCCTTTCGATTTGATTGTTTACGTTATTTTACCTATTTTAATTGTTATTTTCTATATTTTTTGGAGGCGAAGCAAGCGGCGGAATAAAGATTAAAGTTTTCTGTTACGGCATGGATGAACCTTTTAAAACCGGTTTTTTTTATGGCAGAGCCTTAAGAAGGATTGGGCTATGCTTTTTTCTTCTGAAAAGAACTTTTAATGTTGAATCCAGCCATGGCAGCGCATGCAGTAGTGTTGTAAAAAACACCTAATTTCGTATCAGATTATATAAAAGTAGTCCTTAAATTAAAGCTGTTATATATCCCGATACACCCTAAAGTCAATTAGAAATTTTGTACCTTTAAAATTCCTTTTTAAAGCTAAAATGTTATTAGATATATGAAGTATTTTCCACTGATGTCCTGCCTGTTTTTTGTATTGCTTTTTGGGTGTAATGAAGTTAGCCCTAAAGGTGAGAAAGAGGTTCGGGAGTTTGTAAACCAATGGAATGAAGCCCATACCCAATTAAAGTCCGCTTATCTAACGCGCGACTATATGGATGTTATCATCTATTATGGCAAAAAACGCACCAGAGCCCAGGTTCAGGAAGATAAGAACTCGCTGTTTCAACAATTTCCAGACTACACACAGCGCATTTTAGATGATCAAATTGTGATTACTAAAGAAGCTGGAAGTTATTTAGTAACTTTTACGAAACACGTTAGCTATAACGGCATTGAGGCAGATTACACGTCGTATCTATCGGTTATGTATAAAAATGGTGCTTTCAAAATTCTACGGGAAGGCGTTGCCGAAAATGCGAAAGACCTAGATGCCCCTATTTTTCCAAGCGCTCGTGAAAACAACGCCTTTCTCTCTAATACCAGACAGTTGTTCGGCGATTTTGATGGTGATGGGCTATCCGACTATGCCACAGTGGTATCGCCAGAAATAAACACTAGTATAAAAACAAACTCCCAAAATAATGATGTGGTAGAATGTGTAGGGGAGTGTAAAAGCGTTATTGTTTTTAGCAATAAAAACTTAAAACCAATCACTATTAAAGGTGCCTATAAATCACAATTAGAAAACCTTAAAGACCTTAATAGCGATGGTGCAGACGAGATTGGTTTTTGGGATATAAAAGCATCAACCAAAACGCTCTATATTTTTAATGCAACAAATGGCGCATTGCTTACCCAACCTGTTGAAATTAACACCCATGTTCATAAAAACCTTAAACTTATTGATGTGTTTAAGAAAACAGGCCCCAATAAAATTACAGTAACACGCAGTATGGAGGTTAACGGGAATTGGATTTTAAAAAGTGAGGTTATTGTATTAGATTAAACCTTTGTGCGCCATGAGGTTTGTTCACGTTGGCATTGCTATTGTGAAGGTGTTTTAGAGCTAAAACAAGACCATATATCTGCCAGCAATTAAGAAGAAAACATCAAACAAAGCATTGTATTTAAACAAGAAAGGTTGTCCGTCACCAGACAACCTTTCTTATAAAACGTGTTGAGATTATTTTAGGTGCTTTAATAGCATTTCGGCAACCAACTCAGATGATGCAGGATTTTGACCCGTAATTAAATTACCATCTTGCAAGGCGTAAGCCGTCCAATCTTCTTTTTTAGAGTACATCCCTCCGTTATCACGTAACATATCTTCCACTAAAAACGGAACAACCTCTGTAAGTCCCACCGCAGCTTCTTCAGAATTTGTAAACCCGGTTACTTTTTTGCCTTTTACCAAAGGAGTACCATCAGCGTTTTTTACATCTTTTAATGCGGCAGGCGCATGGCATACAAAAGCAATGGGTTTATCTTGGCTGTTAAATTTTTCGATTAACGCTACAGAGCCTGCATTGTTTGCTAAATCCCATAAAGGACCATGGCCACCAGGGTAGAATACTGCATCGAAATCATCTGGATTCATATCCGATAGTTTTTTTGTGTTGGCTATTCTTTTTTTAGCTTCCACATCATTATCAAACCGTTTGGTTGCTTCGGTAGCGGCATCTGGCGTATCACTACTAGGGTCTATGGGTGCAGCACCTCCTTTTGGTGTCGCTAAGGTAATGGTAGCGCCTTTATCTAATAAAGCATAATACGGACTAGCAAATTCCTCAACCCAAAATCCTGTTTTTTTTCCTGTGTTTCCTAAAATATCGTGAGAAGTTAATACAAATAATATGTTCATTTTTATCTTTTTTTAATAAATGTTATGCCTTCTAAAACGCTTTTAGAAGATCTATCGTTAATTAAGCAGCACTTAGTGTTTCAGACTATAAAAGTCCTCTTTTACTAAGCTTAATCTTATGGATATTAAAACTTTAACTAAACCAAAAAAAGTTTAGTTAGCATTCAAGTTCGTGATGCTTTCTGTTTCTATTTTAGATAATTCTATTAATTTTCCGGCCTCATAAAGTTCGGGCAATGCTTTTAAAGGGGTGCCTACTTCTGCTTTATAATTCACATAATCTTGAAACGTGATACCATCCACTATGCTTCTGTTATATGCGCTTCTAAAACGCACGCCACCTTGGTTTACATGGAAGTTATAGGCTAGATAATCTACGGTATGGGCATCTGTATCGATCCAGTAATAATACTCGTCATCGAAATCCTCGCCGCCGCCATCTTGGGAAAAGCTTATGCTTAAAATGCTATAGTTTTTTCCTTTAATAGTGGTTTCGCCCATATACGTTTCGTTAACGGCATCGTCCTTTAGTTTATGTGGAAGTGTTGCAAAATAAATAACAGAGTTTATGGCGCCAGTACCACTTTTTATATCTTTTTCGCTAAGGGCTATCGTGTCGTTATTAATCGTTCTAGAGAATTTACCATTTTTAAGACGGTCTATAATTAAAGAATCCCCTTTTTGGGAGCTTTTTGAATATTCATAAGCCTTGCCATCATTTTTAAACTGATAGGTATTTCCTCTAAAAACGAATGTATAATTAGCAGAATCATACAAATCACCACCATGCGCATTAATGGCTTGATTTAAAATGACTTCGGCTTTTGAAGGCTGAACAACTTCAGACACCACTTCTTTTTTATTAGAAACAGATTTTGATGTCGTGTTATTGCAAGCGAAAAGTGTAGCGACACTTATTAATATTAAAATAGATTTTTGAATTCCCATTAGTATAGTACTGATTTTTTTAAAGTTATGAAATAGTCGTGGAAATGCATGGGAACTTTCAGCAATAGATGCGTATTTAACACTTTTATATGAAGGTGAAGAAGGGAAGTAGGAGGAGAGGGTATTTATTAAGATGCTTAATGTTTAAGCTCTTTTCACTACCAAAGCCTTGAAGTGCCTAAAAACTCCTTTAATATTTCAAATAACATGAATTCTCATATCACAATTTCTCCTTTTTTCTCAACAACAGAAACACCCCAATCTGCAATAGATTTAATTAACGGAATTAAAGTTTTGCCAAAATCGGTTAACGAATATTCAACTTTTAAAGGAGGTTTAGATGTATATACTTTTCTTTTAACTATACCATCTTCTTCCAAAGTCTTTAACTGTAAGCTTAAAGTGCGCTCTGTAACAGAAGGCATTTCTTTTCTTAATTCATTGTATCGAAGTGTTCCATCTATTAAATGAAATAAAATGACGGCTTTCCATTTACCTCCAATGACGCCCATGGTTAAACTTGCGCAACACGGGTATTCTTTTCCTTTAAATTGATACATAATTATGATAATATATTTTTACTAATGGCACAAAGATATAAACTATACTAAATTATTTAACTATATTTTTTATAGTATTATATTTTATACTTAATTTCTTTAAAATCAATTCATTAAAACACTATTTTATACTATCCTTTTTGACCGTTATTGCGAGTTAAAATTACTATACTTACTTTTGCCACTATAAAAACTATAGTGCTATACGTTTAAGTAAGCATTTAATCTAAAAAACACATAAAATGAAAGCCATAGGATATAAAGAGAATCTTCCAATTACAGATAAAAACTCGTTACAAGACATAGAATTAAAAACACCAAAGGCTACTGGAAAAGATATTTTAGTAGAAATTAAAGCCATTTCTGTAAATCCAGTAGATTATAAAGTGCGTTCAGGAATGCCTGTAGAAGGTGACGATTGGAAAGTTATTGGTTGGGATGCTAGTGGAATAGTAAAAGAAATTGGTGAGGATGTTTCACTTTTTAAAGTTGGAGACGAAGTTTGGTATGCTGGAGATTTTACGCGTCAAGGAAGTTATGCACAATATCAAATTGTAGACGAGCGTATTGTTGGTAAAAAACCATCAAGTTTATCTTTTCCGGAAGCTGCAGCATTACCTTTAACATCCCTTACAGCTTACGAAATGTTGTTTGATAGATTACAAGTTGCAAAGGATGATGCTAGTAAATCAATTTTAGTAATAGGGGCTGCCGGAGGCGTGGGATCAATTTTGGTGCAATTGGCTAAAAAGTTAACAAAACTAAATATTATAGGTACTGCTTCTAGAGAAGAAACCACAACATGGCTAAAAGGCTTGGGGGTAGATTCCGTTATTAACCACAGAAATAAATTAAGTGACGAATTAGAAAAATACAATCTAGCTGCGCCAGATTACGTAGTGAGTTTAAATGGCACGGAGCAACATGCAGATCAGATTGTTAAACTAATTAAGCCACAAGGAAGGTTTGGTTTTATTGACGATCCCAAATCATTTAACGTGATGCCTTTTAAAACAAAAGCAGTGTCGACACATATAGAGTTTATGTTTACGCGATCTATGTTTCAAACCGAAGATATAATGGAACAACATAATATTTTAAACGAAGTATCTACTTTAATTGATAACGGAACCATTAAAACCACGTTAGGTGAAAATTTCGGAATTATTAATGCTGAAAACCTTCGTAAAGCACATGCATTCCTAGAAACTGGTAAAGCAAAGGGTAAAATAGTTTTAGAAGGATTTTAATGTAAAAAATCAATAGCGTCCAAAACGTTTAAAAAAGAGAAAGGAAAGTTTGTTCCGAAAAGTCACCTTTGTGGTGCAACACAAAAACCCTTTCTCTGAATTTAGACACGTCAAAATTTAAGACCCTCGTAATATTGATGTCTATTTTACATAATATTAATAGTTTCGACTAAAAAGCTCAAAAAATAACACTTATGGGAAGTTTACGAGAATCGTGTAAAAAAAATATTGCAGGATTGTTACAAATCTAAAGGGTTAGCTTTTTTTTTGGCGCTGGCAAAGCGGTTGGATATTGTGTTTAAAAATAAATGCCATATTAGGCATTTAAATTTTTAAAAAGCAATCGAGCGCATCATAACCTTATTGGTATGCGGCTATTTTACATAACGGCTAATTATAGATACAAATTTATAGCTATCATTTTTTATAAATAGAACGTGTAGTACTATATCATAATTTCTCCAACGCGCCATCTGTGTTATAAATAGCTTCATCCTCAGGATAAACCTATTTATAAAATGCACTATAATGTTCTGCGTTATGTAACTTGAGCTTTGGTTAAAAGCGAAAGTTGTTAACTCAAATGTTTCTTAAAAATGTAATGGAATACGCTTTGCCCAAGTGACGATAGGAGCGAAGTGGGAATGTGTATGGAGTGATAATATAAATCTCCTACCTCTTATTAAATCAATCTTTTATATATTTCGTTCAATTCTTAAAAATATTTTTTTTATTGAAAAATGGGTGTTTCCCCCCTTTTAGATAACGGTAAATCCCCCTGTTATTTCTACTTCTAATTTCTTTAATTTGTTATTCTTTAATTTAAAATAGTATTAATCATCCGAAAGGGTAAATTCTTTTATTATGAAAAACATTGAAAAACTAAGTGAACTTATTAAGAAAAACAAAGAAGTCCAAAAAATTGTTGAAAAGCGTAATTTAAAGGATGGTAGTCCCATAGAAGAATCTATAATATTCACCCAAGGGTTAGCAGCAGGTTTTGGATTAACAATAACAAAATCCGAAATTGAGGAATACTTAACTAAAGCTATATTAGTTACTAAAAATAATGACCGATCACTAACAAACCTTCCTAAAGAATTTTTGGATATTAAAGTAGGGGTAATTAACAAAAGTACACATATGTGTCAATCATGCGTACTTACATCTACTCTTGTAAATGACGAAATTTTTGAAAAAATAAGAAAATTATAATAAAAATGGATATAGAAAAGCTGATTCGACCTGATTCTGATAATTCTAAAGGTAGTAGAAGTAAATTGATTACTGCCACTATAGATTCTACAATTTCGCTATTAGATGGGTTAATACAAATCAAATCTGTCAACAATGATATCGTTGATTTAACCAAGAAAATATTGAATTACGCTCAAAATAATCCTTCAAAATATTTCTCTGAGCATAATATAATAGATGGTGCTTTTTTTGAATGGTATTACCAAGCAATTAATTATTTAAATAAACAAGATTTCGATAATTTAGTTAAGCACTATTACAAATTACCTTACGTGTTATCTGAGATAACTCTAACTATGCAATCATCATCAAAACGCTTGGTTTTTGCAGATGAAACGGGGGAAATATTTTTATATAATTATTTTAGCTTAGGACACTACCAGCCTTTTGAAAGAATAGAACTTCATTTCGAAAATGAAACTATTTTTTATATAAAACCTAAAGGGAATAAATATTCTTTAGATGATATAAGAAAATATGGCGTTTATCAAATACCACATTCAAATATTTTCATAAAACAGGTTGGAAAAGGAAGAGAAAGAATCATCTCAAGATACCAGTGTAACTTGAAAGCTGTTGCTGATGATGACGTACCTTTTGAAATGATTTCTCCAGAAAAATTAATTGAACACAAATTAACAACACCATACATTAACAAATTTGAGAAAGCTCTAGAATATATTAAGAAAATTGATATTGACCTTTATCAAGAAACTAATGTATTAACTCGAGATATTACATTACTTAGAGGGTTTCCATTTATTGGAGGTTCATCATTAAATCATTTCGGTACTTCTTTTTTTAATCTTTTACCAGAGTGGAGTATTGAGTGTTATGCTGATCATATAGTACATGAGGCTGCTCATCAAAAAATACATTCCATATTTGAATTGGAACCAATTTTATTAAATCCAAATGATACTCTTGCTAAGTCACCGATTCGTCCAGACAAGAGACCTTTAGAAGGCATATTTCATGCTACATTTGTTTTTTATAGATTATCACATTTTTTTTTCAAAGCTGTTGAAAATAACTATTCAAAAGAAGCAGAAATTCGTCTACATCGCCATTTACTAGGGTTTTATGCAGGGGTTGATCAACTTATTGAGTTTGGCAAGTTTAACCCTACAGGTATAGCCTATGTTGATTACTTACAAAAGGAAAAAAGTCGATTTAAAAAACGTATAGAGTTTCCGGAAGCAACTTTATATAATCAAATTCCTATAGACTATGAAAAACCAAGAAACTTGACATTTGTTACCGAATGATGGAGCTATCCAGCTACAAAAAACATATTATTGTTTCAGATTTAGGAACGAAATCTTATAATTTATTTCTTTGTGAATTGAATATCTCTTGTACTTCTAAAAACACAAAAGGGGAACGATTTTCGTTTGAAATAGGAGGTAATGGCATTGATACGAACCTTGATTTAGCAAGAGTAAAATGCCTGTCAGAGTTTAATGAACGCTACGAATCTCTTAATCCAGAAAACATAAGAAATGCTACAATAATTTCACCAGAATCAGATTTGAAGCAAATATCTATTTCTAGTATCTTTAATTTTAAGAAACAGGGAATTGATAATGATTTTGTTTTTAAAAACTACCATCAACAACATTTAGTGAAAGTAAAAGGTCTAATTAACAATAAAGATTATTTATTTCCCTTGAGTTGTATCTTACCAAATTTTAATTTACATGTTCCTTCAACTAATTTTGTGGGAGACATAGAGTCTTCGGGAATTGTTTCAGGATTAGGGCCTGATGATAAAAGAGATCTTAACTTAATTGGTTTGCAAGAGGTATTGGAGCGTGATGCTATTATGAGGGCCTGGAGAGATCCGGAATACAAAATTTCAAAAATTGATCAACGTTACCTTCCTTTAGATTTGAGTAACCATTTGCAAGAACTGGGGCTTACGGTAACGATTTATGATGTTGGGCTATCTAATTTATCTATGGTTATTTTGGTTATAGTAGCAGATTCGTTACAGCGTATAACTTTTGGATCTAAGGCTACCATGGAAATTACTGAGGGTGTTCGACATTCAATACATGAAGCATTAATGATACGTTATAAACTTATTAGAATAGGTTTGCATAAATTAAAAACTCAAGAGTTTGTTAAAAGCAGTTTAGATCATGTAATCTACGGTTTTCAAAATGGTGGTTTTATATTATCATTATTTGAGAAAAAAAATTCAAAAAATAAACAAACGTTATATGCAAAAAACGCCTTGGAATTATACTCTAATTGTCAGCAGCGATTCTTATTAGAACCTTTGTTTTATAGTATTTCATCAAAAACAAATAGTCGAGTAATTCGCGTTTTGTTAATTAATTGTATGCGAAAAGAATGGGATGCCAATACCCCATTTTTAATACCACTGCAATCTACTAATATTCCATACAATAATAGACCACACCCATATGGATAATGAAGCATTTTGGGATAATCGAGCATATTTGCGGAATAATGCTCGTAAACTCAATGACCCAGTCATTTTAGATTTTAAAATATGGATTAATAGTTTTAAAAAACCGGTTTCTATTCTGGATGTAGGCTGTGGTAATGGAATACTATCACAAACCATATGCAAACATAATGACTATACAGGTATAGATATTTCAAAAAAGAATATTTCTCTAGCTACTGAGATATTTTATGAAGAACGATTTAAGTGGATAAGTGGGGACTATCTTTATTATGATTTTAAAATGTTGAAATATGATATTCTTGTTTTTAGTTATAGCATATTTTGTATGGATAAAATAGCTTCTGTACTAGGAAAATCAAGATTGTTACTAAAAAACGAAGGCCATTTGGTTTTATATACGGCAGTAGATGATCCAGAATTTAGACGTACATTTTATTTCCCTCAATTTTATGGTTATAAAGCTTTGTTTTCAGCTATATGTACTACGGATATTATTGGGTTATTAAAAGAACATCAATTTAATATTACAAGCATTAATGTGTTAAAAACCAAAAAAACTCATATAATGAGAATTATAGCAAATCCAATATCTAGGTAAAATATAGAATGGTTTCATACAAGGAAAGTGGGAGAGAGGTAGTAAACTTTAAATCATCCCTGTAATTATTATGTAAAATAGAATATTAAAAAGACTAACGCAATTTTTAATAAGAGCAAAAAGGTTAGCTTTACTTGGAGCAAAATATAATACTGATTTGAACGAATTTGATGTTATTCCAATTATGTTAACATCAGAACAATTGGCTACAGAGTTTCTTAAAAAAGAAGAATTGCCATTTAAATTAGTAAGCTTTTATAATGTTAAAGAACAATTATTTAATGCTTTTGAAGATTAAAATTATTATGTAAAATAGAATCTCAATGTTAAACTTGGCCTCATAAAATTTTGGTCAAAACAATAGACGAAAAGAGCGTGCATATTTTAGGGGTTTAGCAATAAAGTATCTTATATACAAGGGATTTCAAAGTTAGGAAAACAAATGCTTCTGGGATATTTTACATAATACTACATTATAGCTATCAAATGGATAAACCACTCTTATTAACTAAACAATACATTTGTACTATAATGTTCTGCGTTATGTAACTTGAGCTTTGGCTAAAAGCGAAAGTTGTTACTACAGTTTCTTCAAAAAATTTATTCTAAAAAGCTTCTTCTACAATGTTAATGGAACACTTTTTATGCGACGACGTAGGAGGGAAGCGTAATGTGTGTGGAATGGTTTAGTATGCCAAAATGCTATTTGTCTGTCATTTATTGAATTTTGCACGATTCTGTCAGTAAATATTTAACGAAATTACATAAAAAAATGCCACAATGTCTTAAACAAGACATTTGGCACGAATTTTGTTTTAAATTCAGCTATTGTTTGTTGCAGTTAAAACAAATAAGTACGTCTAATTTTCGAGGCTTAGGACCTTTATTATTAGTGATTTATAAGTTTTAAAAGTTTATTTAAAAGATAATTTTCGACGTTATCAGTGTGCAAATATAAAAATAAATTGTTAATAACAATGTTAAAATAAATATAAATTAAAAATATCATATCCTAGAAAGTAAATTTTAAAATAGAGAAGAGAGAAACGTTATAAAAGCAATAATTGCTTTTATAAAATAAGTATTAGCAATAGTGTTAATACATAACAATTTTAAAATATATATAGAGATATGAATATATCAGAATATTATAAGTTAGGATATCAACAGCAAAAATTAGACTTTGTTGATATCAGATTAAATACAGACAACTTATTGTTTGTAGATCCAAGGTTGATTGAAAGCTTGGGAACACCTTTAGCAAAAAAAATGCAAAAGCATTTAGAAGTTTTCTGGGGTGAATTACTAAAAAACGTAAAACAAAAATCTTTTAGTAGTGCGGATTACTTATTATCAGGATTAAGTGAGCCTAACGAAACAAGACTAGGTTATGCATTTAGTAAGGATTATGGAAATTCAGTTGGAAATAAATTAAGACAAAGAATAGCCGACACAATTTACAATAATATAGCAGTAAAAACTGGTGTTTTAAGCCACTTTGCTGATATTGAATTGTTTTTTGAAGATATTAGTTCTGATCGAATTTCTGACATAACAACTAAAATTATTAAATCTGTTTTAATTGAGTTTACTCAAGAGCAATGTAGAATTCATAAAACACCTATGAAAACCTTTGTTCAGAAGGACATTTTTGATATTAGCACTTTAAAATGGGTAACTAAAAAAGTTGAATTGCCTGAATACTTTGGTAAGCCAATAATTTTTATACCTAAAAATATTGTTAGATTAGAAAATTCAGCTGGAAAAAATGTAAGCTGTTTTTATAGATATGCAATAAGACAATTTGTTAGCAATGATACCAAAATGCTAAAGGATGTTAGTCCTACAGGTAAAGATGGTAAAATACTAATAAGAGATGTTAAGTCTCAATATCCTCTGTCTAAAGCATCTTTAACTAATTGGACAATCCATTTTGGTAAATTATTAGTTGATTATAAAACTGACCATTTAAATGGCAGATTAAGAGTCTTAACAGATGATGAGATAATTGAAATCATATATGATGATGGTTATGGTTATTCAGATGTTGGATAGATAATTGAAGTAGTTTAAGGCAGGCTTAAATGCCTGCTTTAAAACTGAAAACAATATTATTCCTATAGATCATAGGAATGAAAAGACTGAACAGAAACGGGTTCGATTCCTGTATGCTCCACTAGAATATAATTAAATGGGGCATTAGTAGATTTGGCTAGAACGGTTCTTTAAAATAACAAAAAGCCACCTTTATGGTGGTTTTTTGCATTTATTAAAGGGTTTGTTGGCCTCATAAAATTTTGGTTAAAACAATAGGAGAAATGAGCGTCCATATTTTAGGGGTTTAGTAATACAGTTTCTTAAGAGTTTCCATTATACAAGGGATTTCAAAGCAATGTAAACGAGTTCCAATGTTTCCTAAAATATAGCGAATGAGCCGTTAATTGTTTCCAAAATTATATGCAGCCTTGAATTTTTGTTTCTTTTGTTTCAAGACACTATTTTAAAGAATTGATTAAGTATCAATTTTTAAAATACAAATAATGAAAAAGAAAAAAAATAATTGAAATTCTACATAGAGGCTATCATACATGCTACGCATTTGTGTTTAAAATACGGGTGAATGAAATTGTTGGTAGCGGTTAATTTATATAGCTACACAACAATAAATACAACTACAAAGCCACAAGTAGCTTGACATAATTACTATCGATATAAGTCTAAAGACCTTATATCTGCAATTATGTCAAATATCGCCCAAAAGCGCTATTTCGCTAATTATTACAATTTGTACTATAATTTACATTATGTAAAATAGAATATTTTAAACCCTTGTATATCCGTTCTTTGTAATTTAATTTAATCGAATAAAATCTATATCCTGTTTTTGTTCGTAAATAGACTTAGAACCTAAAATGATATTTAATTATAAAACCTAATTTATGACAAAGTTACCATTAGTATTACTCGCCACACTTGTATTAACCACTTCTTGTGTGTCTAAAAAGAAATATGTGGCGCTTGAGCGTGAAAACGGCGAAATAAAAAGCGCACTAACTAAAGTTCGCGTTGAAAATGAGGACTTAGAATCTAAATTCGCAGTTATACAAGCTCGTGTAGATACTTATAACTCTAAAATAAATGCTTTAACAGAAGAAAACGAAGTCAAATTTGAAACCGTTGGCGATGTTGCTGTTATTTCCGATGCTACTAAAAAAACGATGCGCGAAACCTTAAAAAACGTGGATCCTAATATATTGGCCAATGCCACTTCCCTTAAAGATTCTATGAATCTTGCGGTATCTTATAACCTTCAAAAAACCATGGACAACAATAGCTTTAACGAAGATGAAGATATTGCCATCGATATTGACGAAACGGTTGTTATGATCTCCATTTCAGATAAAATGCTATTCAATACCGCTAGTTACAGACTAAGCAGTAAAGCGAACACTATTCTAGAAAAATTAGCTAATATTATCAATTCCGAGCCTAGTATTGAAGTCATGGTTGAAGGCCATACAGACTCTAGGTCTATTAATACTGCTAAAATTGCTAACAACTGGGAATTGAGTGTGTTGCGCGCTACGTCTGTAGTTCGTAAATTACAGGACAGCTATGGGGTGGCACCAGAAAAATTAATTGCCGCTGGACGAAGTAGCTATTTACCAGTTGCCGATAACGACAGCAGTGAAAACCGGGCTAAAAACAGAAGAACACGTATTGTTATTCTACCAAATATTAACAAGTTTTTTGCCCTTATGGCATCTAACGAGTAATAAAAACCCTCATTAATTAGTCCACTAAAAGGGCTGTTCTACTGCTATTGGACAGCCCTTTTTATATGCTCTTTTTTCTCATCGGTTTTCATGTTAAATATATACCAAAAATAATATATACATTTTTTTGCTGTATTGATTATGCTATCTTTGCACCCCTTAATGGGCCATTTTAATGAAATCAGATTCCAAAAACAAAACAGAAAAATCCCGTTTAAAATTACTGCACCAGTATTATAAATATACGGGGTTCTATACCTTTGTATGGCAAACTGTAAAAAAAGCATTGCCTTATATTATTGTGTTGGTGGGCCTTGTTTATGTGGTAAACCACTTCTTCGATATTAATAAAGCATTGGTGCGTCTTACTGAAATTTTACCCGTTTATGGGGTGTTGAGTTTCTTTTTTGTATCTGAAACGCTTCTTGGTCTTGTGCCACCAGAAATCTTTATTGCCTGGGCAGATAAAATGTATAGTCCTTGGCTTTATTTAACTATTTTGGCACTGCTTTCGTATAGCGGCGGACTCTTATCCTACTGGATGGGCCGTACCATTTCTAAAACACCTTCTGTACGGAGCTATTTAGAGGTAAAGATGGAAAAGCAACTTAAAAATTCTAAAAAATGGGGCGGTTTCCTTATCGTTGTGGGTGCTTTGTTGCCCCTGCCCTTTTCTATTTCCTGTATTGCTGCGGGTATTATTAAATTCCCTTTTAGAAATGTCATGCTTTTTGGATCGCTTCGGTTATTGCGCTTTGTCATCTATGGCGTTATCATCTTCAACGTATTATAAAAATGTCTTAAAAGACTCTGTTTTTAAGCTATAGATGGTTATTTTTGTAGATTAAAATAATTCACATGTTTTCATTTGTTAGTATTTTTAGATGGATTGCGCTTTTGGAAGGGCTTTCTTATATTTTGCTTTTGTTTATCGCTACGCCTATTAAGTATCTTTTAGATGATCCGCAATATGTAAAACTATTGGGTATGCCCCACGGTATACTATTTGTCGCCTATGTGGCACTTGCTTTTTTGTTTAAAAAAGATTTCAACTGGACCAACAAACAATTTGGATGGGTGTTATTGGCTTCTATCCTTCCTTTTGGCACCTTCTATATTGACAGAAAATATTTAAAGACCGCCTAAATGGAAAACCTTGAAGAGACGTCTTCGGCATACACACATATACTATATAATTATTTAATAGACATCGGGCTTTCGGAAACGCTGTCTCAGTACATCAATATGTTCGCTCTCCTAACGGCTTTATTGATTACGGCAACCATTATCCATTTTCTTGTTAGAAGGGTTTTAATTAGAATATTTGGACAATTTGCATCCAGTTCTAAAACGAATTTCGACGATTTATTGGTAGCCAATAAAGTACCGAGAAATATTGCACATATTTTCCCCCTTACCATTGCAATTAAATACATGCCCCATGTATTTGTCGACTTTGATAGTTTTGGTTTTTTTGTAGATAAATGCCTAAAGGTGTTTGCTATTATCCTAATCCTATGGATTATTAGGAGTTTGCTTAATACCATAAGGGATTATTTAAAAACCTTACCTAACCTTAGAGATAAGCCTATAGACAGTTACATTCAGGTTTTTATGATATTTGCCTGGGTCGCCGGTGTGTTGTCTGCCTTTGCTGTAATTACAGGTATCCCTTTATTAAAGTTTCTTACAGGTCTTGGTGCTGCGTCGGCCGTAATCTTACTTATCTTTAAAGACACCATTTTAGGTTTTGTGGCCAGTATCCAGGTGTCTATAAACGACATGGTGCACATTGGCGATTGGATTACCTTTGAAAAATATGGTGCCGATGGCGATGTTATCGAAATCAGTTTAGCAACGGTAAAAGTTCAAAACTTCGATAAAACCATTACCACAATTCCTACTTATGCCCTTATTTCAGACTCGTTTAAAAACTGGCGTGGCATGGAAGGCTCTGGCGGACGCCGTATTAAGCGTTCCCTAAACATTACCATTAATAGCGTTAAATACTTAACTGTAGAAGATGTTAAGGCGCTTAAAAAAATACAACTTATACAATCTTATTTAGACACACGAGAGCGCGATATTGATAATTACAATTCCCAACATCAAATCGATAAATCTTTACTTTTAAATGGCCGTAACCTTACCAATTTGGGGGTTTTTAGAAAATATATCGATTCGTATTTAAAAAACCATTCTGCCATTAATAAAGACATGACTATAATGGTGCGTCAATTGGCGCCAACCCCACAAGGGATTCCTTTAGAAATTTATGCCTTTAGCAGTGATAAACGCTGGGCTAATTATGAATATATTATGGCCGATGTTTTCGATCACATGATTGCAGCAGTCTCCTATTTCAATTTAGAGGTTTTTGAATTGCCAAGCTCGACAAACTTTATGAAATTCGATAATATCGAAACCGAAACGTCCACTAAAGCATCTAATTAGGCACTTTCAGAAGTAAGGCTTAATGGATTAATAACAATAAAAAAAAGCAAAGAATTAGGTGAGTTCTTTGCTTTTTTGATAGTCTTTAAGTTTTTTTTAAAACTCACTCATAATAGGGCACAATTATCCTATGTTTTTTATTGGTTTTTTTTAAATTTATGCTACGTTTTCTAAAGATCCCTGTTGCATTCTTCTACCAATTTCAAGGCAATTAGCTGTGTGTATTCCAAAAAATATCCAAAGTATTTCCGTGGCTTTGGTTTTTGCTTTAATTTTTTTTAGATGGTAATGTTCTTTTTCTTTTCCAAAACTACCTTCTAATCGCGATGCGCGCTCTTTGGTAATCATCGCTTTTAATTTCTTTTGTTGATGATGATGTTTTGAGGGTTTTCCTTTAGGTTTAAAATCGGTTTGTATCGTGTTGCTTGTAGCAAAAACCCTGTTTTTGTTAGTGGCATAAATAGCATCTGCTCCGGCTATTTTTACTTTTATTTTGGTAAGTCCTTGGGCTTTGTAAATCGTGTTTTTAAACTGGGTACCTTC
>NZ_JBHMFC010000096.1:0-864 GCF_042427585.1 Mariniflexile ostreae
AGATTTGACACAACCATTGCAAGTTGGTTGGGTTTCAACTATCTATCATTTATGGCAATATTCCTAAAGAAAATGAAAAGCAAAAAGTTTAAATGACCTCAATATCTGGATATCAACCAACTGAACTAAAACAAAATGAACCAATTAAAGAAACTTTAACTGATTTTTGTTTTGTTTATTTAATGCACGATATAAGTAATAATTACTACAAAATTGGAATATCTAACAATCCCGAATATAGAGAACGTACATTACAAAGTGAAAAACCTACAATAGAAATGATTGCTTCCAAAAAGTTTCCAATTAGGAAAATTGCGGATAGTATCGAGAAAGCCTTACATAATACATATTCGGAAAAAAGATTGAGAGGAGAATGGTTTGAGTTGAACGCAAAAGATGTTGAGTATATTAAAGAAACATTGAAATAAAAAACTAAACACAATAACTAAGAATTCGTTTTGCCGATAGGCCAAAAATGAATTCTGTGTTGACGAATCCGGTTGATTTGCCGTACTATGGGTAAAACGATACGTTTAGGGAAGGTTCTTTGGTGGCTAGGCTGTGATTGATGTGGTCAAAATATATAGCATTTACTCTTTTTCTAACATTTTTGATAGTTTTTTAGTGGTTTTATTTTACAGTTTCTGAGTTTTATCAATTCATTTTAAAGTTAAGCCATAGCAGAGCCAGGCTACTTGTGCAGCTTCATTTTTAGTTGCTCATATTCAGTTTCTTGTCTTTTAGTAAAACACGCCAGTTATCGGGTGGACCACGATCATTAAATACCAAAATGGTATGCAGCCTTCCCTTTTTGCAAACAGGACATTGGCGGTGCAAAACGGGCCTGTCTGTTTTAACTGGTTC
>NZ_JBHMFC010000097.1:0-562 GCF_042427585.1 Mariniflexile ostreae
AAATGCCTTGGTCTACCCAATCCCAAATAAAACCACCTTGCATGATGTCGTATTTTTCAATAACATCCCAATAATCTTGTAAATTACCTACACTATTACCCATGGCATGCGCATATTCACATTGAATTAAGGGACGTGTTGGGTTATTTTCTGCATAAGCAATCATTTTTTCAATAGGCCAATACATAGGGGGTTGTATATCTGTATTAGAATATTGTGTAGCACCTTCATACTGTGTTGGTCTTGTAGTATCTTGTGCTTTTAACCATTGGTACGTTGCAAAAAAGTTCTCACCATTTCCTGCTTCATTTCCTAAAGACCATGTTACAATAGATGCATGGTTTTTACTACGTTCAAACATACGTATTGTTCTGTCCATGTGCGCCCCTTTCCATTCTGGCAAATAAGCAGGATGCACTGCTTGATCTTTCAAATTATTATTTAATCCTTGGTTGGTCGCTCCCATACCATGGGTTTCAATATTAGCTTCATCCACTACATAAAAACCATATTTATCGGCTAATCTGTAAAAATGTGGATTTTTTGGGTAGTGGCTGCAACG
>NZ_JBHMFC010000098.1:0-43329 GCF_042427585.1 Mariniflexile ostreae
CTTACTCCGCCATTATCTAATACAACATTTTAAGACCAAACTAAAAAGCCCTAGAAAATCGCATTACAAAAAGGATGACCATGCTGAAAAAGCGTTTTTAAAAAACTTCCTAATACGCTAGATGACATTAGATTAAGTCTAAATAAAGATAGTTATGAAGATGTAAACCTCTACTTTCAAGACGAAGCTTAAAAGCCCCCGTAAATCGCATTATAAAAAAGATGGAGAAGCTGAAAAAGCTTTTTTAAAAACTCCCTAATGACCTAGACAAAATTAGAATAAGTCTAAATAAAAACAAGTGCAGGCAAGTAAACCTATACTTTCAAGATGAAGCGCGATTTGGTTTGATGACCCATACAGGTAAACACTTAACAGCCCGCGCGATCAAGCCTATTGTCAAATATCAGCACATATTTAAAACAACCTATTTATATGGCAGTTATTCTCCAATAAACGGAAACAGTTTTGTCTGGGAAATCAATGGAGTAGATACTACTGTTTTCGAAGCCTATTTAGAGAACTTCTCAAAATATAAACCTCAAGAATTCAAAATTGTAATAATTGACAATGCGGGTTTTCATTCCACAAAACATATCAATGTTCCACAGAATATATATTTGTTGAGAATCCCACCTTACACTCCAGAGCTCAATCCGTGCGAACAAGTATGGCAATATATTAAAAGTAGATTTAAAAATAAAAGGTTTAAATCAATGCAGGAACTTAAACAATGGCTACATCAAATCGTAAAAGATATGAGCAAGCAAACAATAAAATCAATTACTGGAAATCACCATTATGTAAATGCTTTTATCACAACTTTTAATATTAAATTGGTATTACAATCCAGAACTAAATCCTTGCGAGCAAGTTTGGCAGTACATTAAAAATAGATTTAAAAACCAACGCTTTAAAACAATGCAAGATTTAAAAAAATGGCTGCATGAAATGATAAATTAAATGAAAGCTGAAACAATCAAATCAATTACAGGAAATCATCATTATTTAAATTCATTTATAACGACTTTTAAAATTTAAATTGGTATTAGACAACCAATTGAATCATTCTTTAATTGGCTAATTCAAAAAACTGACATCCAAAGAGCCAGCAAAGTAAGGTCTGCTAAAGGGTTGTTGGTTCATATATTTGGAAAAATTGCCGCAGCATTTATAAACTTAGTATTTTAACCCTTGATTCGCATTATTTATATAAACCCTATTGTCGAATTTTGGTTCCATAAATAAACCTGACCACAATTTGGTGATGCTTTTTGTTCCAAACAATCTTAATATGGCTCCCGATTAGCATAGTCGATATCATACTAAAAGTCTATATGGTTGCCCAACTTTAGATGAGATATTTTCACTGTAAACCCGTTTCGTCTCACAATAAGCTCAACAATACACTTGGCTCTATTTAACGCTGAGATACAATCAATCATCGAATTGATTCTTTTTGAAAGTGAAAAATAAATTTTCGATAAAGAAACTCTAAGCCAGATTATACTTAACGTTCTTTTGGGCAACGGTAGTGTGCCAAAGTCTTTTCTACAGTATTTTGTATTAATGTAGATTTCTTTTTAAGCATTATTTCAATTCTAGGTTTTCTATATTTTTATAAGTATTTCCTCTTATGGCTTCAAAAGAAAAAAGCAAATCGCTTAGTTTTTTGGGATTTGATTTTGCTAAATTGTTTTGCTGACTTTTATCGGATTTCAAATTATACAAAAGATATTCATCTGAATTACCTAGTTCAATATTTACCTGCTTTTCGACTAAAGGACCATTATAAGGAGGAATCATGACCCAATCACCTTCTCTAAAGGCCGTTCTAGTTGTGGCCTCAATAACCATGCTTTTCCTTCCTTTTTTAGTTTTTCCTAAAAATGCATCCAATAAATTTTCACTATCAGTTTCTTCAACCTCTATGTCTACAAGTGCTGCTAGCGACTTTAAAACATCTAATTGAGACACTAAAGCATCAGAAACAGTGGGTTGGATTTCACCTTTCCAGTAAGTAATAAAGGGAACACGTGTACCCGCATCAAATAGACTATATTTACCACCTCTTAAGCCTCCTTTGGGATCGTGATTTCCTAGTTTTTCAATAGCGTCATCATAATAACCATCGTTTAAGACAGGTCCATTGTCACTTGAAATAATTATAAGGGTATTTTCTAATATCCCTTTTTCTTCAAGTGTTTTTACAAATTCTCCAACAATCCAATCTGCCTCCACTATCACATCTCCTCTTGGTCCCAATCCAGAAGTTCCGACAAATCTTTTATGGGGTGTTCGTGGAACGTGCGGTTGTTGTAAAGCATAATACAAGAAAAAGGGCTCTTCTTTTTGAGCGTCAACATATGCTTTTGCTTTTTCTAAAAAGTGATCAGCCATATCTTCATCAATCCATTTTGCAGATTTCCCTCCTTTCATATAACCAATCCTAGGGATTCCATTTATTATACTGCCGTTATGTCCATGATGCCAATCCATACGTAATAATTCAGGATTTTCTTTACCCGTTGGTTGTCCGTCAAAATTCTTGTCGTAATTAATTTCTATCGGGTCATTTTTATCTAAATTGACAACAAAACCATTATCAATATAAACAGTTGGGACTCTGTCTTGCGTCGCAGCCATGATATACGTGTATTCAAACCCAACTTCATTAGGACCAGGTGTCACTTTTTTATTCCAATCAACGATACCCGTACCTAAGCCCAAATGCCATTTCCCTACCAAACCGGTATGATACCCTCTTTTTTTAAGCATTTTTGGAATAGTAATTTGCGTAGTGTCAATTATTAATGGAGCCGAGCCTGGTAAAATTTTAGCATCTTTATTTCTCCATGGGTAAACACCCGTTAACAATCCATATCTGCTTGGCGTACATGTGGCAGATGTAGCATAACCATTTGTAAATTTCACCCCTCCATTTGCCAATCTATCTATATTTGGTGTTTCAATGCCTTTTGCTCCATAAATCCCTAAATCACCATAACCCAAATCGTCCATATAGATAATAACAATATTAGGTTGTTTAGCCTCAGTTTTTTTGTTTTCAACCTTTAGATCCTTTTTTTTATCATTCTTGCAACTTATTAAGACAAAAACAAAAAGAGTAAATACTAATTTTTTCATGATAAATTTTCCAAAATTGTGTTTCATTTTTAAAGCCATATTAACATTAAATCATATCATAAATAGATGCGATATAACTAAAGACTCTATCGCACGAAATTTTCCAGTTAAAAAATATCTGTGTGCTATAAAAGCTTTTAATATTTATGCTCACTAGTTAACTTCTATAATCTCTGTTCCCTCTAAAACACCATTTTCATTAAAAGTATCAATTGTAAAATAGTATTTTTGAAACTTGTTTAAGGTTCTAATAGTAAGAGAATTATTTTCTAATACTTGATAATTATGGTATAATTTTTTGGGATGAATACCATACCGTAATTTATAACCTATGGCATTTTCAATAATGTTCCACTTTAAGTTTACAATACATCTGTCATCTTCTTTTCTCGAAATTTGTAATTCAGGTTTTTGTATCGGATTACAATCTTTACTGTTTCCAAAAACTCTAAAATCGGATAAAGCGAAGGTCCCATCTGGCACAAAGTAATTTGTCATTTTCAAATAACGTGCATGGGTAGGTTTTTCTAGTTGTGTATAATCATGTGGTGCATCTTCTTTGCTCTTCGTTTTATCTATTAAAGTTACCCACTCCTTATTATCAAGAGAATACTCTAAAAGATATTGATGAAATATATTTTTATCTCCTCCATGTAACTGCGTATTGTTTTCTGCAAAATTTATTTGAACAGCGGAAATCATCGAAGTTTTTCCTAAGTCCATTTGAATCCATTCTCCTTTATTACCTGTTTTTGCACTCCAATAAGTTCTTATTTCTTCGTCAGAAGCAAGGTGTTTTGGGTGTTCTTCTAGTTCTGAAGATACTGTTAAGGATTTTTTAAATGAAAGCAACATCCAGTTTGGAAATAAGTCTTCAGGTTTAGATATTTTTTTCCGTGGTACAATATAAGGGAAGTCACCAAAACCAGTGTAAGCATAAAGTACATCATCTTCATCAAAAAAAGCGGGATACATACCAATTCTTCTTTCAAATTTATGTTTCAAAGTAAGAGCCATAGTTCCCGTATGCCAGTAATTACCATATTTATCTTGAAACGTATTCCCGTGACCAGCACCATTTATAAAACCCTCTGGTTTAATAGCCATTGGGTTATGCTTTGCTATTTTAAATGGCCCCAGAGGTGACTCGCTAATGTAAACCCCATCGTTATAACTTTTAAATCTAGTACCTGGACCTGAGTATTGTAAATAATATTTTCCTTTGTACTTATTAACCCAAGCCCCTTCAATCCAAGGCCTTAAATCTTGATCATTGTAATCGCCCCAACGTTCCCAACCATAATCCTGTCTTTTGCTATTCATCAAAGCAATGGGTTCTCCAATTGGATTTAAGGTATTTACATCCAACTCGACTCCATACAAAGGATTTACATTTGAACATCCATAATATAAAAACAAACGCTCTTCATCATAAAACAACATAGGGTCTGTCATTGCTATTGGAAAATTTGCATTAGCAACTTCCCAATAACCAGATTTAGGTTTTGTTGTTTTATAGATAGTTATTGGCGCATTATTGTTTGACGCTACAAAATAAAGAGTATCCTTTATAACAACAGCTGTGGGAGCATAATCTTCGAAGGGTAGTTGACTTGACTTGATGAAGCTCCACTCAATTAAATCTGAAGAATTCCAATACCCCCCAGATTTAGAAGCAAATAAATAATACTCATCTTTATACAAAACAACTGTTGGATCTGCAGCTTCTCTACGCGATGGACCACCATCAACAGCAAACCTATAACTAATTTCTATTGGATTGCAAACCGTTGTTTGTTTAAAAACATATTCTGTAACTTGATTGGAGCTTTGTGCAGGCTTATGATTCTTGCAAGAAATAGCTGACGCAACAAAACCTGTGACAACAATAAAAAAACCTATGGTTTTAACCATCTTTTTAAAGTTTCGTATAAGGTATAATATCATTATATTTCTTTTGTTGGTACCAAGGGTCATTTGTTTTCCTCAGTAACGTCCCTAACTCTTTTAATAAATTTTCGGCAATTTCAGGTATTTCTTTAATATCTATTTTGTTTAACTGGTAGGGATCTTCTAAGTTGTCATAAATGAAAGCTTCTGCGAGTTTAGTCCCTTCACTTAAATTCCACTGAGTTTTATTTTCGGTTAAACAAAGTGAATATCTGTTACTAAGAACACCTCTAGAATTACCAAGCATAAACAAAACTGCTTCAGGTTTTTTAACTGTATTGTTTTCTTTATTTAAAATTAAATCTGAAAAATTTGTACCCTCAATTTCTTCTGGTATTTGGCTTTGAATACCAGCTAATCCCATTGCTGTTGGCAATACATCTGGCGCACTAAACAAAACATCTGTTATTCCTGGTTTCAAACCTTTTGGCCAATGAACTATGAACGGAATAGCTGACGCTTCCAATTCAACAGTATTTTTACCTTCTTTCCCGTGACTGCCTAACATTTCTCCGTGATCTGAACTAAAAATAACAATCGTGTTATCCAACTCGCCCATTTTCTCTAATTCATCAAGAACTAATCCAATATAGTAATCTGTACTTGTTACATTCGCATAATAATGCCTCACATAATTGCCTACTTCTTTATCTACATTTTTTCGGGCTAACAAAGTATCAATTTCAGGAAATTTGTCTTTGTTATAGTATTTATTTAAAGTTTCCATATCTGTACTTTCATCATTCCATGGGTTATGGGGAGGGTTTAAAGACCAAATCATACAAAAAGGCTTATCCGAATCTCGCTGTCCTCTTTCATTTTGTAAGTAGTCTATTATTGTCTTAGACTCGCTTATAGGTGAAAATATTTGGGGCAAATATAAATCTCCATCTTTTTTTCCATCAATTACATACGAATCATTTGAATATATGTGAGGATTAAAATGTTCGTCTTTTAATGATTGATAGAAGTATTCGATACCATGACGTGATTTCCCAGGAGGAATATAGGTGTCATAATTATTCACATAATGCCCTCCAGGTTCTTCCGTCGTACCTTTGTAATTGCCTTTTTCATCAAACAACGGGTCATTCTTTAACCAATGACATTTTCCGAAATAAGACGTATTGTAACCTGCATTTAGAAACAGATCCGGTATAGTAGGAATATCATCCTTCAAACTGTGGTCCCTACCTACTTTACAATTGTTCCAAATACCATTTTGTTCTGGATACATACCAGACATTAGCATTCCTCTGTATGGACTGCATAATGGAAAGTTACTAACAGCCTGCGTGAAAACAACACCGTTTTCAGCTAACTTGTCAATGGTAGGTGTTATTACAGGGTCTGGTTTGCCAACAACATGATTTCTATAAGGATCTTGAGACCAAAAACCGGCACTATATCTACGAAGTTGGTCAGGAAAAATAATGAGTACGTTAGGCTTCCTCTCTTCAACAGCCTGCTCTTTTCTTATGTTTGATTTACATCCTAAAGTTAAAATGCTCAAAACACACAATAGGTAATTTTTTATGTTCATTATAATTATTCTTATTTAAAATTAGTTTTACAGTCTATTATCCACTGGGGTAGTCTCCCTAAGCGTAGTTTTAATTGTTCTTCAAATAATGATTCAGGTTTCACTGGTTTTCCTAAACTTTCAATTATTTGAACTTCATCCTCTTTAAAGGTGGTACCAGCACCATGAAAACCTACAATAATAGGTGGTACAATTCTCCAATACCAAGAATCTGTTGCGACAAATCTAAAGTTCTTTTCTGGTTCGTCAATTTCTTTAAAATTCCACAGCACCAAATAGCGTCCATGGTTTGGCAGGTTAAACCGTGCTCCCCCTGCTCTACCTTGGAAGAAACCTCCTTCTACATTATCAAACAACGTACTTCGTGGTTGCGAAGCATGAGATTCAAAAGAAGTATGAGACGCATATTTAGATCTCCATATTACAGTATTACTTGTGCTACCACCAGCTACACCTACAGAATGGTGCATGCCTGCAATATCGTTTATTTTTGCCATAAGAATACCTGTTGACCCTTGTGCATCTATAGCGGTATGACCTAAATTTCCTTCAATAGTAATGTTTAAAGCAGTACAGGCTGCAGACTCAGAAAAATTAACGCATCTATTGACATTCTTAAAAGAACAATCTTTAATCCATGAGTTTACTGCTTTAGAAATAGTTAAAATACTCCATCCACCATCGTCTTGAGCAGATCTATGGTGTTCAAATTTCTTTAACCAATTACCTTCAAATGTTAAATTTTCAAACCCAACATGATCAATATTAGTAAAAGTGGTTACTTCCCAGTTATGTTTAGCATCAATATCATAATGAATAGGCTCTACCAACATCACTGTATTGCCATCTACACTGGAAACCTGATGACGCTCATTAACTTTTACCCCCTTATTAAGTATAGAAGTCCATTCACTTTCTGGAACTAGAGGTTGCAAATCATATTTAATAAGATCTTCACTATTGTTTAAGACTTTGATTATTATCCAGTCTCCTTTCTTTATTTTGGAAGCATCTTCCACTTGAATACTAAAGGTTTCTCTTTTTGTATTGGATACAATTTTTGTCAAAAATTCATCTTTACCACTAGCTTCTACTTTTATAGCACTAGGGCAACTCCATAATTTATTTGGGTCGGTTGGAGGCAAATCTTTTTCAAAAAACAAAATCGTATTTTCTTTATCTTCTCCCCTAAAGATAATTTTTGAAGATTTAATTTCAATAATATCTAAACTATCTTCGAGCGTGTTTATATAATACTTTCCCTTTGGAAAATAAATAATACCTTCCCCGTGTTTTGATGCCGCTGCAATCGCTTTTTTAATTGCGGATTTATCTGATTTTAAATCATTCGGAATAGCTCCAAAATTAGTGACATCAAAAACTTTATACTCTAAGTCAGGTATTCCAACTTCACTATACTTGTATCCTACATAAGAAAAGTCCGGCAATATAGGTTCTGTTCCATTTTGTCTTGCTTCTTTAAAATTAATCCAAGTAGGGCTTTGCTGTGATCTACAAGCCGTGAATAAACTTATTATAAATATAAGCTGTAGTATGCTTTTAAATCGCACCATATTTAAAGTGTTTTTATATACATTTATCTTTATTGTTATGAATAAATAGAATTATCACTTATTTATACTGACTGAAACTACTATATTATTCTATATAAATTAAGGACATTATTTCCATTCGTCCTTCTGGTCTAGCGCTTGATTAATAGAAACTTCTATTAATGGGTAGGGTAATGAAAGATGTTTATTAATATCAAAGTTATTCGGTCCTCGAAGAATCGATTGGTGATCCGCATTTGAAGCGGAGAAACTTGGGTGTCCTTCAACAATGTTCTTTACTTGTGACAATTTCTCATCCAATAACTCCCATCGTATCAAATCATGTCTACGAACACCCTCAAAACATAGTTCTCTTGACCGTTCGTCCACAAGTTCTTTAAAAAACAACTGCTTATCACTAACTACTACAGGGTTAACTATAGAAATATCATCCAAACCTGCTCTAAATCGTACTTCATTAAGATATTGAATTGCCAAAGATGATGGAGCAGAATTCAATGCATTGTCTGCTTCCGCATACATTAATAACACATCAGAATATCTTAATACTGGAAAATTTACACTCGTGAAATTTCGATTCAATTCACTTTCACTATTCTCAAGAACTACGTAACTTTCATTAGTTCCCTCAACAAAAATATCGGCATAATCAAGAGGCTCCCATCTTCTATACTTGGCTGGACAAAAATCTCTAATGTTCAATTCATCTTTGATAGTTGTAATATCTCCATCTGCTGTACGTTTATAAGAAGGAATATTCCAATCATATCTTGCATCGTTCGTTCTGTCATATATACCTGCCAAAGTAGGATACACACCTGCCTGAGAATATCCATTAGGTTCTCCCAAGTTAGCTGATGATCCAAAATTCAATCCATTTAATGAGCCATAACGACCATGGGTATCAAAAATACCTTGATCTCTTAAGTTCTGAAAAGATATTTCAAAAAGCACCTCTCTAGGGTTGTAGGTTCCACCAATGATGTCTAAAAAAAGTTTTCTGTAACCGTTCGTACCATCTCCTAAGGTTAGTCCATGGTATCCGTCGTTAATTATCGCTTCACAATGGGCTATAACGTTCTCATAATAATTCTCCTTTAGGGGGTATCCTGACATTTTCAAATAAACTCTTGCTAGTAATCCATGAGCCGCTAATTTATGTGCTCTTCCTGGTACATAAGTTGCATCTGCTGGATGAGAAAGATTTTCAGAAGCAAAGGTAAAATCAGCAACTATGGCATTATAAATATCAAGCAATGCTGCGGCTGGTTCATTATTGTCTCCTTGACTTTTCGATGAACTTAATCTCAGTGGTATTTCCTCCCAGAAATTAGAGAGGTTAAAGTAACACAAAGCTCTTAAAAAACGCGCTTCAGCCACAAGTGCATTATAGACTTCATCTGATTCGATACTAGACCTGTTTAAACTTTCCAAAAATAAATTGGTCAAGTTTATTGCTTTGTATTGATTTGTCCATAGATTAAACGATTCATCATCAGATTGCGTATTTCTAAATAAGGATACGCCCCAATTTTCATTAGCTCTACGATTATAGTAATCCTCATCTGCACCCGCATTGAGCAAGATTAAACCTTGACCATAAGCACTATCATGAGCAATTACGCCATAAATTCCTGCTAGAGCAATTTCTGCTTCCTGCTGGTTAGAGTAAAAACTATCAGATTCCCAAACGGACTCTGGCGTGACATCTAAATAATCATTGCAACTTACCAATAAAAAGGCAACTAAAACAATCAATGTTTTCTGTATTAAAATCTTACTTTCTTTCATTATTTTAAAATTTAATAAATATTTATTAAAAAGTCATATTTATACCGCTAGTAATAGTAATACTTTGCGGGTAGGCAGACCAGTCTAGATTGGGTGCTAATGCTTTTGAGATACCGCCTCTTGGAGATACAGAAACTTCTGGATCATATCCAGAATAATTGGTCCAAGTAAATAAGTTCTGAGCTGTAACAAAAAATCTTACAGATTTCACAAAACCATTGGATAAAAATTTCTTATCTAAATTATACCCAAGTGACACTGTTTTCAATCTCAAGAAAGAACCATCTTCAACATAAAGATCGCTAATTCTAGTTCCTCGCACTGGTCTTCCAAAATTATTGTTATAGACATAGGCATGAATATCTGTATCAGGGTTGCTAGGTGTCCATTGATTATAAAGTGCTACTAATCCATTTTGTCTTGTACCTGAAGGAGATTCTAATTCTACACGGTTTAAATTAAGTACCTCTGACCCATACGAAAACTGCATAAAAAGCTGTAAATCGAATCCTTTATATTTAAATACATTTGTTAAACCACCTACAAATTTAGGAGCCGTATTACCAATAATACCTCTATCATCTTCCGTAATAGTACCGTCCTTATCAACATCCACAAATTTTACACTTCCTGGACCAGGCTGTGAACCGTTATCTGGAATACCATCCTTAAGTTCGTAAACTCCAAGGCTATTATTCCAGTTGAAATCATCCAGCTGGTACAGCCCGTCATGCTGCAATCCATAAATTTGTCCTACAGGCTGACCAACTTTAGTTATATATTGGAATTCGCCAAGGTTGACTCTTTCTGGATCGGTAAAAAAAGCATCCTGTCCTTGATTTAATTTAATAACCTTATTTCTATTAAAAGAAATATTAAAATTGGTATCCCATTCAAAATTCTTATTAGAAACGTTAAAGGATTGTAATGAAATTTCAATTCCACTATTCTCAACTTCCCCTACATTCTGTTGAACTCTCTCAAATCCTGTACTAGACGCCATATTTGCATTCAACAACAAGTCTTCTGTGCGTTTCAAGTAATAGTCAATTGAACCCTGAACCCTACTTTTAAGAATACTAAAATCAAATCCTGCATTATACTGGCTTGTTGTTTCCCACCTTAAATTAGGAACTCCTAAATTATTAACGGTTGCCCCAACAGCATAATTCTCACCAATACCCCATACGTAACCAGAGCTATTAGTGGATGCCAATGTTGTAAAAGCATCAAAATCACCGATTCTATTATTACCAGTTTTACCCCATCCTCCTCTAAATTTTAGATTAGATATAAAGTCTATTTCTTTAAACAAGGGTTCGTCAGAAATAACCCATCCTAATGAAAAGGATGGAAAATACCCCCATCGATTATCTTTTCTAAATTTTGAAGATCCATCTGCACGGAAATTGACAGTTAACAAATATCGATTTTTTAACGAATAATTTATCCTTCCAAAGTAAGACATCAATGTGTTTTTATTAAGCACAGTTGTTGGTATTTGAGAAACAAGACCTAAACCTAAGTTATCAATACCAAATACATCTGTTGGAATTTGACTTGAGGATAAACTAGACTCTTCTAATGTACGGGTCTGAGCTTCAATACCTCCTAAAATTTTAAGTTTTTGTTTAGATCCTAGTTTTGGTGCATAATTTAACACCCCAGAGCCCGTAGAAACAGTGTTTCTGACATTAGTAATCTCACCACTTATTCCATTGTTTCCTCGCGTACCTTGATACGTGTTCTCGCCATTGAAAAGTGATCTACGGCGATTTAGTGATTGAAAACTACCAATGGCATTTAATGATAGATTTGTATTTATTTCGAATCTTCCGTTCAGGGTTCCCCTAAAAAGCTCACGTCGGTCAATTCTTTCTGTGTTGTTCAGATTATCAACTGGGTTGAATAAGAACCTACTAGCCTCGTCGTCCAAATCAAAACCCTCGAACCCATCATTATTAATAGGTTCTACTGGCCTAAAAACCAAAGCGTCTCGTATAACATTACCACTATAACCATTCCCGTCTACTGTAGATCCTGTTTGATTTGACAAACTATAAATCATGCTTGCATCTACTTTTACCCTATCGCTAACTTCGTGAGTAACTCTTAAGTTATTAACCGCTTTGTTAAAGCCTGTATTAATTAAAATCCCTTCCTGATCCAGGTATTGACCACTATAATAGAATTGAGTAGTCTCGCTTCCTCCACTCACAGAGAGCGTATAATCCTGAAAACTAGACACCTGCAATATTTCATTTTGCCAGCTCGTACCCTCCATGTTTCTATACAATTCAGGATCTAGCCAAGTTTTACGAAATTGTGTGGTTTCACTACCGGGTGTATAACCATCAGATATTAAGGCTTGTTGCTCAAGGTAGGAGACGTACTGAAAGGGGTTCATGACCTCCAGTCTTCCCGGGGTATACTGTATTCCGCTGTTTACTCGAAGACTAATCTCTGTTTTTCCATCTGACCTACCGCTTTTAGTGGTAATTAAAATAACGCCGTTTGCTCCTCTAGAGCCATATATTGCTGTTGACGAAGCGTCTTTTAATACATCTAGAGATTTAATATCATTGGTATTCAATGTACTGGCATCGAAATCAACTAAAGGAACACCATCAATCACATAAAGAGGAGAGTTGTCTCCTGTAATGGAGTTACCTCCCCTAATAACAATATTTGCTGCTCCACCTGGCGTTCCATCTGAGGATGTTACTTGTACACCAGCTAACCTTCCTGTTAGAGCTTGATCAAAACTTGAAGTCGGAGCGAGTGCCAGATCGGCTACTTTAACACTCCCAACAGCTCCAGTAAGATCACGTTTCGTTTGTGTTCCGTATCCTACAATTACTATTTCATCTAAACTCTGTAGATCCTCCTTCAAGGTGATTTTGAAAAAAGTTTGATTGTTAACATGTATATCTGCCGCAATATATCCAATGAATCTAACAGAAAGCACAGCATCTTTAGGCACCTTTGTTAAAGAGAATTCTCCGTCAAAATCTGAAGTAGTCCCTATGTTTGTTCCTTTTACAGTAACCGTAGCTCCAGGTAATATTTCACCGCTGTTACTTAAAACAGTTCCTGAAATTTCACTTTGTGAAAAGGATTGAAATACTATGCAGTGTGTAAGGAATATAAATATAATTAATTTTGTCATGATAATATTCTATTGTTCGTTAGCTACTATATTAAAATCGGAAAGCCACCATTGACCAGACCTACCAAAACCTCCCGTGTAGGCTAGAGGTGCCACAAAATTTGTTTTAACCCTGAAAGCAATTGTTACATTAGTCATACCAGCATAGTCTGCCAGATTAAGGATGCTTTTTGTGTACAGATTATCTGAATTTTTTGACGAATCTTTTTGACCGTCTGGATTGATAAGACCGTTTAACTGTTGATCTCCAGGATAGGGAAAACCATTAAATTCGTTACCATCAACAAAAGCACCATTAGATTCTATGTTTGAGATTAATTGATTAGTTACCTCTGTCCAAGTTGCTTTATCAAAATCACCCATATAATCTACTGAAACATATGTTTTCAGAAAGGACGGAGAGGTTCCGTCATTTTTATACTCAACAAAACGATTTTTAGTGTAAAACTCTGCTTTAACATCGAAACCAAGCTCGTAAGCGCTTAAGTCTTGAGAATTCATAATTGCCCAGGATTCATGAGCTGCCTGTGCTCCACCTGATGGTTGAACCAGATTGACAACAAGTCTTTTCTGATTAGCATTCTCTGTAGGCCGATTTTCACCCACCAATCCATCTGCACCTACACGACCCCAAAAGACACCTGAATCTCCTTCTAAAACAGTATGAATTTTATATCCATAACTTGTATTCTCAAATTCAAATGTTGGATAAAATACTTGAACACTTAACTTTGGTATATTAACCGGGCTGTTTGAAATATAAATACTAATAGCATCGGTAAACGATACAACTTCTTCAGTTACATTACTGATAATATTGATAGTTGGAGACACAATCTCTGGTTCTGCAGAAGGCGAATAACCACTGTTTAATGTTATAGCTCCAGTTGATGCATCTATGCTAAATTTATCTTGATTATCGGCTAATTCATATCTAAAGTCAGGGTTTGCTCCAAAAACAAGGGGTTCCGTTGTTGTACTGCTACCTCCACTTGTTAAAAGATTTTGTCCTCCGGGGATGTATATAAGCCCTGCTGCCAGTTCAGGCCCCATATTCAATTCAAATACATTTTGAAACGTTGATTGGAATGCTTTTCCATCGAATATGGTGGTCATCCTAATGTCAAAAAAGTATGACCCTAAAACAAATGGATTATCATTCTCTATTTGGATTTGACCTATGTTATCAGTATCAATAGACGGAAACTGTTGATTAGGCTCATTTTCCACAGGAACCGTAACGATTCCTTCTGTGGCATTTAGAATGCTAAAATATTGATCCACCAAACTTTGTTCAAGAGCCGTTCCGTTTTCGTCGCGTACCGCAACAATTTCGAAAAACGGAATAGCACCGAACGAACTGTACGTGGGTGGAGCAGAAATTAAAACTCCAAACTCACGAGCGTTCACAACTGAAGCATACTTTAAGCCTTCAGGGGCCTTTGGAGAGTTCGGGATGACTCCATCCGAAAACGTATCTTCTGCGCAACCAAAAAAAATAATTGCGAAAGCATTAATAAATAATAAAAGTTTTTTCATATTAGTTTAGTTTAGTTTAATTGTTCTTGAAATTCAGTCAGTTGATTGATGCTAATTATTATCAAAATCAACCTTTAATCACGGCGTCTTTAGGGATAATTATTATGTTATTCTTTCTGGTTTAACTTAGCTTCTTTAAACCTAATTAAGGCTTCCAAATAATAATAGTCAGCATAATTTAATGGCACATCAATTTCATTATTATGTGGAATACTACCTACGCTATGTTTTAAAATAAAGTTGTTGTTTTCTCCTATTTTAGCGGTATAATTTTCAGAAGCTAAAGACTCCATGATTTTATTTATATTAGACGTATACGATTTTTTTGAAAAATCATTTAATTCTAACAGTGCAGATACTGTTATTGCAGCAGCCGAAACGTCTCTGGGTTCATGAGGTATATTTGGCGCATTGTAGTCCCAATAAGGAACACCGTCTTCTGGCATAACTTCATGGTCTAGTATATATTTTGCTATTTTTTCAGCTATGGTCAAATACTTAATGTCCTTTGTATATCTATAGCAAAGAGTGTAACCGTATAGACCCCATGCTTGACCTCTAGCCCAAGAGCTTTCATCTGAATAGCCTTGCGCTGTTTGCTTACCTCTTACGCTACCCGATTCTGTGTCGTAGTCAACAACGTGATAAGTGCTATTATCTTCTCTAAAATGGTTTTTTAGAGTCGTATTTGCATGTTGGATTGCAGCTTTTTTATACTTAGCATTTCCTGTAAATTCTGACACCTTAAAAAGCAACTCTAAATTCATCATATTGTCAATTATTACAGGATACTTCCAGCTCCTTGTTGATTGCCAACCTCTATCAACATCCCAGCTTTTAATACTTCCTACTTTAGGATTAAAACGTGTCAAGAGAGAATCTGCAGCCGTTATCATAACATCTTTAAAATGTTTATTTTTTGTTAATCGATATCCATTGCCAAAAGAGGTATTAAATATAAAACCCAAATCATGATTTGTAGTTAAATGCTTATGGTCTTCAAATTGTAATTGAAATTTTTCTGCAGCATTTTTCCATTTTTCTTCTTTAGTGAGCTCATACATAAGCCAACAGCTTCCAGGAAAGAACCCTTCAGTCCAGTCATATTTTTTGTTTGTCCAATGCATTTCTCCATCGACATTAATTGTACGCGGGTTTCTATTATTTAATTGAGCATTTTCTAACAATCGAGATAATTGCATTTTTGCTAATACAAGTCTTTTATTTAAAAACTCTTCACCACTATCTTGTCCTGTATTCTTACAAGAAAAAAATACACATCCTAGTATCAATATTATTTTAAAGTGTCTCATTGTATCAATATTATTTTAAAGTGCTTCATTTAAGGCTACTGCCTAAGGTATTTAGATATTATTAACTATATAGTTGTCGATAATCTTTATAACAGCTTCCTATTATTAAAAACAAGAATAAGAAAGACAGTAATAGCAAAAATCTTTATTAATTTAAATTGCTTGATTCAACTAATTTATTGCTGAACAATTATGTCATTTGAGAGGTAGCAATATATTTACAATATTTTCTGAACTTCAAAATAACCAAATCACAAAATGTTAGTGAATTCTAGAAAACAAATATCATATTCTTTAGTAAACTCGTAGGGGGGGATATAAATACAATAAGAGGGGTAGATTCGGCTAAATATATAAACTATCAAGCCTATCAAGGCTTTAAGCTGTTTGTTTTTCTATATTTAGAAGGCGTAGTATTAAAAGCTGATTTAAAACATTTTCTAAAATATTTTAAATCATTAAAACCTATGTAAAAAGAGATTTCTGTAATTGTCATATCTGTATGGGTTAACAATTGACCAGCCTTTTTTAATCTTATAGATCTAATAAATTCTGAAATTGACATACCAGTTAAAGCTTTAATTTTTCTAAATAAAACGGATTGACTCATATACATTTTATCTATAAAAGCATTAACATTAAACTCAGCATCTGAAAGATTGTTTTCTACAATTTCCATCGCTTTTTTTAAAAATATCTCATCAGTAGAAATCGCTGTAATATTCTTAGGACTTAATAAAATATCTTTTTTAAATTTATCTATTAAATATCGTCTGGATTTTAAAATATTCTTTGCTTGTAATTTTAATGTCTCTCCATCAAAAGGCTTAGTTAAATAAATATCAGCTCCTTTTTCATAACCTACTTTTTGTATTTTTGATGATGTTCTTGCTGTTAACAAAATAACCGGAATGTGACTTGTTCGTATATCAGACTTTATTTTTGAACACATCTCCATACCGTCCATCTCTGGCATCATAACATCACTAACTATAATGTCTATAGGATTTAGTTGTGCAGAATTAATACCGTCTTCCCCATTTCCAGATTCGTAAACATTAAAATCGTTTTCAAATATTGTTTTTATAAATTGTCTTACCTCAATATTATCTTCAACTAATAAAATAGAAGGCAAATCCTGATTATGTTTTACTTTTTTTTGATTAGACTCCTCTTTTATCCAAGCAGACTTAATATTTAAAACTTCATAATAATCTAAAGAATCGTTTTCAAAATCATTTTCAATAATTTCTTCTGGAGTAAAATGTGAATTTCCTAATGGCAGAATTACTAAAAAACAAGAGCCTTCATCTAAATTACTTTCTACACTAATCTCTCCATGGTGTAAATGAACAATATCTTTTGCAAGTGCTAAACCAACACCTGTTCCAGACCTCAATTCGTTTTGTTGTCCCAATTGAAAATACCTATCAAATACAAACTCTAAATCTTCTTTACGAATACCACTGCCTGTATCTTTTATCTCAATTTCAATAATATTTTCTCTTTTTGAAATCATTATTGAAATAGTGCCATCTTTTGGTGTGAATTTAAAGGCATTTGATAAGATATTTAAAATAACTTTTTTCATTTCAATTTTATCAAACCAAACCTCAATTGAAGAATCAGAAGATTGTAGAGTATAATTTATATTCTGAACTAAAGCAAGCTCCTCAAAAGACTGTTTGATATCTTCTAAAAAGAAAACGATATTATATTTATATGTTTGGAGACGCAATTTTCCTGCTTCACTTTTTCTAAAATCTAATAATTGATTTATCAACTGAAGAAGTGTAGTAGCGTTACGATACATTCCTGTGAGTTGTTCTTTTATATAACCATTATCAAGATTTTCTTCTCTGATTATTTTCTTAAGCGGTCCTAGGATAAGTGTCAATGGCGTCCTAAAATCATGTGAAATATTGGTGAATAATTGCAATTTTAAGCGGTTTACCTCTTCCATTTGCTCTCTATCCAATCGTTCTCTCCGTAATTCATTACGATCTTGAATTCTTAAAAGTGTAAACTTATAAATTAACCAAAACATAGTCATTAATAAAATAACATATATACAGTATGCCCACCAAGTTTTCCAATAAGGTGGAGATATTTTTATATGGATAGACCTTATGTTTTCGTTCCAAACACCATCGCTGTTAGACCCTTTAACCATAAACATATAATCCCCAGCACTTAATTTTGTATAAACTGCATTTTTATTATTACCAATATAATTCCATCTTTCATCAAAACCTTCTAATTTATATGCATATAAATTCTTGTTTGGTTGCGAATAATTCAATGCTACAAAATTAAAACTGAAATCATTTTGGTTGTATTCCAACGAAATCGATTTCAAAGAATCCGTTACTATTTTAAAAAGCTCATCTCTAACAAAAAAAGATGTAATCGATATTGGAGGAATAAAGGTATCTTCTTTGATATCGTTTGGATCAAAAACTGTAAACCCATTTATCCCTCCAAATACCAAGTTTCCATTTTTAGTTTTTAAAGAGGCTCCATAATTAAATTCATTACCTTGTAAACCGTCAGTTTCTAGAAAATTTTTAAACTCTTTAGTTTTTAAATTCAACCTACTTATCCCTTTATTTGTACTCAACCATAGGTTATCATTATTATTATCTGATTCTATTGCATAAATAACCTCATTTGGCAAACCAGATTCAAGTCCATACCTTATACTAATATTAGTCGTTTCATCATAATTGTATAGTCCGCCTCCTTCTGTTCCAATCCACAAGCTATTTGGAGATTCTTGATATATGCTTATTACAGGACTTAATGTTAAATTACTTTTGCTTTTTTTTATGAAATCAATTGGTACAATTTTTTTTGTATCAATATTAATTTTCGCAAGGCCTGCCTCTCCTCCAACGAGTAAACTATTATCATTTTCACTTTTTGATATTTTGTATATAAAATGACCCAAAACTTTATTCGTGTCTTTTATTCTTATGAATTCATTTTTGGCTTTATCGTAAAAATTAAGACCGCCTTCATTAGTGCCTATCCATATGTTAAAATTTACGTCTTCGATTAAGGTTGTGATTTTATTATCACTTATAGTTGACAAATCATAAGGTAAGTTTTTAAAATTTTTGAATATTTTCGATTTGCCATTAACCGTAATATGATTTAGACCTCCACCATGAGTCCCTACCCAAAAACCACCTTTTTTATCTTGAATTATAGCTTTTACATTATTATCACTTAAACTATTAGGATTCTTCGGGTCGTGCTCAAAGTAAGTAAATTCTGCTTTTTGTTTATCGTAAAAGTTCAGCCCTCCTCCCTCCGTTCCTATCCAGAGGTTATTACTCTCATCTTCAACGATAGAACTAACGACATTATAATTTAAATTTTTATTATTAAATCCTTCAAAAAAAGTAATAAAGTCATTGAAATTTTTATCTAAATAACTAATTCCACCTGCCCAGCTACCAATCCACAAATCCCCTCTAGTATCCTCGACAATATCATAAATAGAGTTCTGACTTAAGCTTTTGGGGTTTATTATATCATGTTGATATTTAAAAATGGTGTTGTTTTTTTTATCAAACCTGTATAAACCATCATAACTACCAATCCATAAGACTCCCTCCCTATCCTCTAGTATCGTTCTTACAGAGCTTTCAATCTTTAAATCAGTACTAAATTTAAAATCCTCGAAACAATCATTTTTATGATTAAGCAAGGCTAGTCCGTTATTATAGCCTAGCCAAATTTTTCCATTAGAATCTTGAAACAGAGTAATCGAATTATTCTTAGTATTTAAAGGTGAGGCATTATTAGGATAATCATAATGCTTAAATGTGTTTTTATTGATATCATAAAGGTCTATTTTATCATTTGTACACACCCATAATCGTTTACTGGAATCTATAAAAAGCCTATTTATTTTATTTGAACTAATACTGTTAGGGTTTTTAATGCTATGTTTAAATGTAAGCGTTTCATTAGTTTTAGTATTAAACTTATCCAAACCTTCACTAGTAGCAATCCATAAAAACAACGAATCCTGAACTTTAATATCCCAAATTTCATGATCATAAAAAGGCTTGATTGAGTTTGATTGATTTACTCGTGAAAAATTATCTTTTTCAGGGTTATATTTATTTAACCCCCTTTTGGTTCCGACCCAAACTGTACCATTTTCATCTTTAATCACATCAGTTACCCAATTATTGCTTAAACTGTTTATGTCTTCGAAATTATAATTGTAATTTTTAAAAATATTACCATCAAATTTATTTAAGCCATACCGAGTGCCAAACCACATGAATCCTGTACTATCTTGAAGAATACTTGTAACTGATCGTTGTGATAAGCCGTCTTTTGTAGAATAATTAATAAATTGAAAATTTTTTAAAAAACTGCTATTATCTTGAGCCTTTAGAGATAACGCACAAAAGAAAAATAAAACAAACATTATATATGGTGATTTCATAAAATTAGCATTGAAGTGATTTAAACTTTTTTTAAAAAAAATGAGAAGGGTTGTGGATATTTGTGTTGCGAAACATAAATAACTAAATCACAACCCTATATGTACTCAGTACTCGACAAAGATACAATAGAAATGGAAATTGTGCCATACTTACCAATGCCAAAAAGAGGTTTTCCTCCAACTGTTCCGTTGGTTGAGATTGTCAACGCAATTCTCTACAAGCTGAAAACAGGCGTGCAATGGCATCAATTGCCAACAGAAGTGTTCTTTAAAGAAAAAACATTAAGTTGGGAATCGGTCTATTATCATTATAGAAAATGGTGCGTCACTGGAGTCTGGAAGACGTGCTGGATAGGTATGCTTGATCGACACAAATCAGAGCTAGATCTTTCAAGTGTTGATCTGGACGGTAGCCACACACCTGCCATTAGGGGTGGCGAAGCGGTGGAATATCAAGGACGCAAAAAGCGCAAGACCACCAACGCCCTATATTTGAGCGATAGACAGGGACTGCCCATTGCAATGTCAGAACCGTTGGCGGGCAACCACAACGACCTGTACAATATAGAGGTACAGTTCGAGGTGGTCACGGCAACACTCGAAAAAGCTAATATAAAAGTGGAAGGCCTATTTCTGAACGCAGGTGCAGGGTTTGACTCAAAAGATTTTAGAAACTCTTGTGAGAAAAAGGGTGTCCATGCCAATGTGTGTTTCAACAAGCGCAATGGGAATACCGATAGGGACGAATATTTTGACCAAAAATTATATAAAGAAAGATATGCAATTGAACGGACAAACGCTTGGATGGACAGTTATCGCTCACTACTAAATAGATTTGATACAACCATTGCAAGTTGGTTGGGTTTCAACTATCTATCATTTATGGCAATATTCCTAAAGAAAATGAAAAGCAAAAAGTTTAAATGACCTCATTAAATATAAAAGCATTTTTATTATCAATATTCTATCATATCCTGTATTTCCAAATATTCTTAGAGCTATCAAATAGTTTGTATTCAACTAGGGTTTCTATTTGATTTATAATTAAACTCTATTTTAGAATATCATTGTTAATTGCAATATGCCCCTTTTTAAAGCTATTGTTACATGAATCTTTCATGTAATCAGTATTATCAATATAGATTTTTTATATCTTTAAAAGTCCGCTTTTTTTCAAAAAGCATCCCCTGATTATATAGGACAGACAGAGTGAACCACTCGGAGCGGATGAAAGTGAGCAAAGTAAGTGCTCAAAATCGATTCATTTGTGGTTAAATATAGTAATTATCTTTTAATTTTTTGCGCATAGATTCTCCTTTAATATCTATTCTTTGGGCGGGTGCACAAGGCAATCCAAAATAGTATCTGCAATGGTTTAAGACCTTTGCAAAACTCAATAAAATTAAACCAATCCATTTTTTCGATAGATTTCTGTTTGATTTTTATCAAAAACTATTGTTTTCACTCCCTTTTCTTGTCGTTAATGTGCCTTTTCTGGCTCTTTTTCTACTGTTTTGCACAATTAGACGCAATTATTCCTGGACTTCGCTATAAATTATAACACATGGCTTCCATCAGGTTTTGAGTATGCATTTTTTCCATTCCTCGGCATCTTGCTAACCCTCCATTAAACCATCGTTTTATTCCGCCAAATGTTCGCTCTACTTTGAATCTCGTTTTACCGATCAATGCATTGAACTTTTTCTCCCAGTAGGTCAATGGTTTGTTTTTTTGTACATTTTTCAGAATATGATTCTTCAAGTCCCTTTTTTTCAATATCGCCACATTGTTCTTTGAACGATAGCCCTTGTCGGCTTTTAATGAAATATCCTTTGGCAAAACCACGTTCACCGTTTCTAGCACTTCTTATAAAAGTGCTATCTCATTTTCACTTGCTGTGGTGGTCAATACCCGTAAAACAAGCCCTACCTGGGGTCTGTAACGTGATGTTTTTTAAAACAAAAATGATATTTCCCTCTTTTCTTTAGCCAAGTACCATCTCTATCCACACTTTCGGCATACCTCTTTTTTACTACTATTGCCCCTTCTTCTGAGCGATCTTCAGTTACTTTATGGTTACTCTTTCCTTTTGGGCGTAGTGGCGTGTCGATGACACTGGCTTCCACGATGATCCCTTTTTTTACAATAATATTTTGAGCCTCTAGTTGAGCATTGATACTACTGAAGAGCTTCTCAAAAGTGTTGTTTTTCGTTAATGCGGTTCTAAACCTACTTAATGTGCTATGGTCTAGTGCAACTTCATCTATCTGCATGTCACAGAAATAACTGAATGACATACTATCGTCCAGTCGGTCTTCTACTTCATAATCACTCAATCTGTACCAGTTTTGCAAAAAGCACATTTTGAATAATAATAATAATAATAATAATAATAATAACAGTCCGCCACAGGAAGATTTTTACCTACAGCACTTTTTCCTTTGGTATGATCAGCATTTATTGGTCTCTCAATTTTACCCCAATCGATTAGTGTATTTATCTAGCTAAAAATTACAAGTTTTATAAGATTATTCTTGTCATATAGTCTTTACCATGCAACGCTGTTAATGTTAGTCTCCGAGTTTTAACTATATGGATCTTAAATCATTGAAACTCTGGCTTAAAAAGCAATTATATTCCTTTCGCTTTAAAACAATTTTACCTACTAAAGGCAAGTTTTCGTTCTTGATAATGGACGTTTCATACAAAAAGATGCCTCATTATTACAGAACATTTATTTTAAATACTAAAAAAGACAGTAACACACAAGGTATTACTGTCTTTACAGTACAAAATATAATTTAAATACTCTCTAGTTCAACCCATTTAAAAACCCTTGATACGCAATCTTTTTATTAAAATTGGTATCCAATAGCAACGGATATTCCTTGGCATGCCACTCTGTTGTTAACCACGTATATTTATCTGAAACGCCCCACGTACTTATACCGAATTTTTGGTTCTCGGGTAATTCCTCATACATTTTAACAATACTTTCATAAATAGCGGATTGTTCTTGCGCAATGCTATTGGAGAAAACAAAAAGATCCGATTTATTGGCGTTCATTTTAATATCCAGTTCAGAAATATGAATTAATAATGCTGTAGATGCTAAATCTGTAAAGCCCTCATTTATTTTGGTTAAACCTGTTGATTTTCCATAATGAAATTGCGCCCCAATACCATCAATGGGATATCCTTTGGCTTTAAATGTAGCGACCATATCTTTAATGGCATTTCTTTTGCCCGAATCGATAACAACACTATAATCGTTATAAAACAATTTAGCATTAGGATCAGCATCTTTAGCGTACTGAAAACATCTTCCATAAAACGCTACAGGATCATTAAAAAGCGGCGCTATGATCGCTTCGTCACGTGCTCCTCCGCCATCTGCAAAAACCTCATTCACCACATCCCAACTTCTTATTTTCCCTTTATATCGTCCTACAACATCGGTAATATAAGTTTTAACTTTAGCCTCAAAAGCTATAGAATCATTGTCCTGATTTTTAAACCAATTCGGGAATGTACGATACCACACTAACGAATGCCCGTGAATAGCCATATTGTTATCTTCGGCAAATTGCACTAAATAATCTGCGGCTTCCCAATTATATTCACCTTCCGATAGCCAAATATTATCCATTTTCATCTCAAATTCTGCCGTTATTTGGTTAAAATTATCTTTAAGTGCTTGTGTATATTCAGCATCTTCTTTTAAATAACGCATTTTTACGGCAGCACCTATCTTAAAAGCAGCTTTTTCCTTTAAACTGATATCCGAATCTATTGTTGTACCCTCTGGCTCTTTTCCATTTACGAATACTATTTTCTCGTCTGTAGTACAGGCGCTAAAGAGCAAAAGAAATACCACTCCTAAAAAAATTATCTTTTCTTTCATAATATTTATTTTTTAGTTCTATTTATGTTATTATTTAGTGTCATAATATGATTTAAGTACAAAAAAAGCTTTTTTCTTTTTTCCGTTATTTGAAATCAACCCTTTACGATTCCAAAAATCCTGAAAGACTGGATTCTGACGTCTTGGTGATCTAAAATCGACCAAAATCCAAGGGGTCATCCCTCTAAAACCGTCTATTTTTTCAAGCATTTTAATTTGATTTACAAATAAGGTTTCCTGATACTCTTCACTCCATATGGTATCATCGTCTGCATGAAAGCCTCCCAAAGCACCGCCTCCAACTTCAGAGATAATTACTGGTTTGTCAAATTTTATATCAAAAGTATATTTTGGAAGTTCTTTAGGTGCTCCCCAATACCAGCCTCCATATTGATTGAAGCTTGCCAAATCTAATTTCTCCCCAAGCGGATCATCTACCGTAACCATATAACCGTCTCTTTCCACCTCTAAAGCTGCAGAAACCAATCTAGTATTGTCCAGTGCTCTAACCTTATCCACTAAATTGCCCATAAATACATTTCTGGGCTCGGTTACAGGGGTTTCATTTCCTACCGACCAAATAATGATACTTGCTCTATTTTTATCACGCTGTATGCCTACTTCCAATTGATTTTCTGCATTTTTGTAGGTTTCTGCATTTTCCCAAGATATAGTCCAATATACTGGTACTTCTGCCCAAACCATCAGTCCCATTTCGTCTGCCAAACGCAGCATGGTCTCATCGTGTGTATAATGGGCTAGACGCACATAGTTACAGCCCAACTCCTTTGCCCATGTTAGCATCATTCTCATGTCTGCCTCAGACCTTAAGCGCCCTTTAATAAGAGGGTTCTCGTCGTGTATAGAAATCCCTTTTAAGAAAACAGGTTTATTATTTAGAAGAATATCCTTTCCTACAGTCTCAATAGTTCTAAAGCCTATTTTATCTGTTACAACATCGTTTTCTGTTGAAATTTCTACCTCATATAATTTAGGATTATCGGGAGACCAATAGCTAAGTTTTTTTACAGGAATTGTAAATGCCACCATACCATTTTCATCTGGAGTGAAAGCTTTCTTTATTTTCAATTCAGGTATTGCTAAAGTAATATTCTCATTTATAGTAGCACCATCTAACTGAATAAACCCTTCGATGATTTTATTTTCGTTTTTAGCCAGCTGAATTTTATAATCATTTATAAAAGTTTTTGGTGTTTCAATTAAAGTCACGTTTCTTGTAATTCCCCCATAGTTCCACCAATCTGTATTAATAGTAGGAATCTCATCCTTTTTTCGGGTATTATCAACCATTACAACAATAAAGTTATTCCCTTCTTCCAATTTGTTAGTAACCTCAAACTGAAACGGGGTAAAACCTCCTTTGTGAGAGCCTATTTTTTTACCATTTAAATACACATTCGACTCATAGTTAACGGCACCAAAATGGATGAAATAGCGGTTATGGTCCTTTACATTAACAATGAAATCTTTTTTATACCATAAAGTACCTTCGTAAAATTGAAGTCTCAAATCTTGTGAATTCCAATCCCCAGGAACGCTTAACGTAGGACCTTTACTAAAATCGTATTCTACTTTTTCATTTTTTTTTGGATTTGTTATATTATCATAAAACCCGCCTTTTCCTGTTTTAGATTCATCAAATGGCTCTAATCGATAATCTAGGTACCCCATTTGATACGGATCTATAATATAGTTCCATTCGCCATTTAAACTTATATGATTTCTACCATCAACATTTTGTATTGTTTTTTGAGAAAAAACACTTGTACCAAACAAACACACTGCTGCTAATAAAAGGATAAACTTATTCTTAAACATAATTTTTTTTTTGAGATGTGATTTAAATTAAGTACATGAGGCATAAAATTTATACCTCACGCACTACTTACTAAAACTAAACAAACAATTTTTTAATACCCTGGGTTCTGTGGGAAAGTCCCCATTAAATCTATTTGAGATTGAGGTATGGGAAGTCTAACCATATGTGGTTTCATAGGTTCTGGCACCTGATTACTAGAATTTGATCCATAACGGTAATATAGGTTTTGCCTTTCTACGAGTAGCCCTAACCTTTTAAGTAGAAACCAACGATTTTTTTCAAAAGCCAACTCTCTAGCAGATTCTTCTAAATAATCTTCTAATGTGAAGCTTGTAAAATTAAACGCATTGCTATCAAAAGCCCGCTCTCTAATTCTATTGATATAGTCTAAAGCTTTACCCTCTGCCCCAAGCCTCCAATGAGCTTCAGAACCTAGTAAAAGTGTTTCTGCAAACCTGTAATACATATGGTCTTTCCAGCTTTCATTTGCTAAGGGCTCTTTATTTACATCATAAAACTTTTTTAAACTAAAATGGTACCTTCTAAAGTTATCCTCGTACGCTTCAACAGGAATAACTTGTCCAAATCGTGGCGATTCCGGATTATTAGCGATATACGTTTCTGGATAATAATACGCAACATATCGCTTATCATTATTTTTATCATACAAACTTTGCAAATAATCGTTAGGATAAGACCAACCAAGAGATTGCCCTCCATGTTCAACCTGAGCTATAAAATCACCGGAAGCTAGTTCGTACAAACGCTGTGTAAAAACACTACCAAACCAGGAGCCGTCCCCACCACCAGCAATATCTGTAGCGTTGTTGATATCATCGCCAGAAAAAAGCTTATCCCGGGTATAGGCAAACAATGTTTCTTTATGTTTTAAATTTTGCCCAAATACATTGTTTATAGCAACCAAGGTATGGCCACTTCGTTCCACTATAGAATCAAACTGAATAGCCGCTTCTTGCCAATCACTTTGCCACATAGCACTTTTACCTTTTATATGCCGTGCAGTGGCTTTATTATATCTGCCATAAGGCTCGTTATAGGACAGGTTATTAATAGCAAAACTTAAATCCTTATCAATTAACTTAAACACGTCTAAAGGATCAGCTTGTTCATAAACAATAGGGTCGTTAACATTTTGTGGGGTAGTTGCTGTGGTATCTAAAAGAATATTATCGTACATTCTAATAAGATCCAAATAAGTTTCTCCCCTTATAACTCTTGCTTGTGCTAACAAGTGATTTTTTTTATCCACATCCATATCCACATCTTGTGCACTAGTAATTATAGCGTTACACCTATCAATAATCTGATAACCATTAACCCATTTATTTGCAGCAAAATTACTTGGTGTGTGGTTGGGACCATAAGGTCTGTGAAACGTCCTGGTCATTCCAAGGTCTGTACCTGCTAAGAAAAAGATGTTAGACACTAATCTGTCGTCAAATCCTCCTGGCGCATTGTAAGACCTCATCAAGTTATATAGTGCATTTACACCAATCTCTAGCCCGTTCTCTGTTGTATAGATATAGTCTACTGATATTTCATCAAGCACTTCTTCTTCAAGAAAATCGTTACACGATGTATTAAGTATAGCAATTAGACATGCAAAAACAAATACAAAATTTATATTTTTCATCATCTTATTTAGTTTACAATTATTTTTCATTTTCTTGTTTTTTTTAAAAACCAACTTGTAACCCCATTACAACAGATACTGCTTCTGGATATTCATTAGGTTTTTTTTCTGGACTGTAAGATTGAAAATCGGTAGACGTGAACAAATTACTCCCTGTAACAAACAATCGGAAATTGCTTAACCCTAACGAAGACAGGGTTGTTTTAGGTAATGTGTAACCTAATGTAACATTCTGTAAACGTATATAAGATGCTTCTTGTAAACCCATAGATATTAACTGGGTTGGATCATCAGCTTCATTAGGTCTTGGAAAATCTCCTCCAGGATTCTCGGGTATCCAGTAGTTTTGTTTAATACCATTCTTAACCCCTCTTAAAGACCCTCCTTCTATATAACCATATAAAAACGGATTGTCTTTTATAGCACCTTGAACTGTTGTAACAGCTGCTGAAAAGTCAATATCTTTATACGTTATATCTAAGTTTAAAGTACCAATCCAATCGGGTCCTCTTTTAGTAATCACACGGTCGTCTGCATTTAAATTTCCATCATCAGGATACCTGTCATATAGTTTAATATCGCCAGGCAACGCATTGGGTTGATGGGTGCTTATAATATCTTCCCCCTCTTGAAAAATACCAATAGGTTTATATTTGTAATAAACATCGATTGGTTGTCCAATAAACCAGCCATTAGCAATATCATTATCTTCTTTACCATCTCCATCTTCATCTAAACCATATAGACTAATAATCTTATTATCATTTTTAGAAAAAATCAATCCAACATTCACGGTAAAATCTTCTTTTCTTACAATAGCACCATTTAGTGAGGCTTCAATACCTTGGTTTTCTACTTCACCAATATTACTTTTCTTTCTGGTGTATCCCAGCCCAGCATTCAATCTTTGATCTATTAATAAATCTTTGGTTCTTGTGTTATAAAACTCTACAGTGGCCGTAAATCTATTTCTCCAAAGACCTAAATCCAATGCAGCATTAAACGTTGTAGACGTTTCCCATTTCAAGTCTGGATTAGGAAGAAAATTACCTGGCACATATCCAGATACTTTCTTACCATCAATAATATAATCTCTTTGTATGGCAGAACTTAAACTTTGGTAAGGCGCTATCCCCTCATTACCAACACTACCATAACTAAGCCTTAGCTTTAGGTTATTAATGGTTTCTATATCTTGGATAAAATTTTCTTTATGCACATTCCAACCTACAGCTGCCGCTGGAAAGAAACCCCATTTGTTTTCGGCGCCGAATACAGTAGAAGCATCTGCCCTACCAGAAATTGTTACATAGTATTTTGAATCGAGATTATATTCTGCTCTTGCTGCGAAAGACACTAGCCCTCTTCTATTGGCATCTATAAAAGGGGTATTGGTCTCTGCTGCTTCCAAACCATTGATACCAAGAATATCGTTAGGAATATTATCGGCAATATTTCTATAGGAATTATATTCTGATTCGGTAACACTATGGACACCTGTTAGGTTTAGATTATGTTTAGAATCTGTTGAAAAATCTGTTTCATAAGTAAAGATGTTTTCTATTTGCCATTCTACATTATCTTGAAACCTTAAACTTCCGCTTCCTAAACCTCCTCTTGAAATACCTGAAGTAGATTTGGTTGAATTATAAGACCGTGAATTATTATTATAAGATCTTCTACTCGTATTTAGCCTATAATTAAAACCCTCAAAAGGACTAATGTCCAAGAAAACATTAACAATGTCATTTCTATTTTCATTTAAACTGTTTGTTTCATTTAAATCTATCAAAGGGTTTTTATTCTCTTCAAAACCTCCTGGTAAAAGACGTAAGGTGGTACCATCATCTTCATATATTTTTCCTAGGGGAGAAGTGGTTATGGCACTAAGCAATACATTCCCCACATTGGGCCTGTTTTCATTTGAAAATTGAAAAGATGTATTAAGGCCTAATTTCAACCATTTATTTATTTTTTGATCCACATTCAATCTTGTGGTAACTCGGTTATAATCTGAGTTTCGCATAACACCTTCCTGCTTAAAATAATTAAAACTACTATAAACAGTGGTTTTTTCACTACCGGTAGAAATACTTAAATTATGATTTTGTGTTGTTCCTATTCCAATTATTTCTTTCTCCCAATCGATATATTCTCCAGATTGTACGCTGGCCAGTTCCAGACTAGAAAAAATAGCTTCGTCTGGCAAATAAACGCCTAAGTTTGTCCCTCTAAAAGCTTCTCTTTTTAATTGTGCAAATTCATCTCCACTATAAATGTCGAAGTTTCTATTTATAGACTGAACCCCCGAAGACCCATTATAAGATACGGAAACCTTACCCTCGGCGCCTCGTTTTGTTGTAATCAAAATGACTCCGTTAGATGCTCTCGCACCATAAATGGCTTGAGCTGCAGCGTCTTTTAAAATTTCCAGAGAAGCAATATCATTGGGGTTAATATCATTGATGCTCCCTACTGGCACACCATCTGCAATAACGATAGGATCGTTTCCTCCATTGATTGAGTTTTTACCCCTAATAAGAATACTTGAAGAGCTTCCTGGCCCACCATCGTTTAATGACACTTGAACCCCTGCTGCTTTACCTCTTAACATCTCTCCAACATCAGACGTGGCTACCTTCATCATTTCATCAGGCTTTACAGATGTAACAGAGCTAATTATATCACTCTTTTTTTGAGTTCCGTAACCAATAACTACCACCTCGTCTAATAAAGCACTATCTGTGGTAAGCACAATATTTAGCTTAGTATTATCTACTATCAATACAGAGACCGTTTTCAATCCCACGTATGAAAATACTAATTTGGCTCCCTTAGTTGCATTAATACTAAAACCTCCATCAAAATCAGTCATGGTTCCTGTACTAGTTCCATCCACAACAATATTCACCCCCGGTATGGGTATGCTAGAGTCGTCAACTACGGTTCCTGTAATTAATTGTTGTGCATTTGCAGTGTTAAATGCAAAACATATACATGCAACCAGAATAAATCTAAAATAATATTTAGGTCTAAAATTCATATTGCTTAGTTTGTTTTTTTTCATATCATAAAGTTTGTGTTAAAAAATAGTTTAGTCGGAATAACGTTTTACAAAAGCCTTAGCTTTGCAAATATTACTATAAATACTATCCTACAAGGGGTCGATACATTCATTTTCTGGGGTACGAATGTATTTATCTTCAACAATTACAAAATCCCCCCTTTACGAATAACGTATTAAGGTATAGAACAAAACTAGGGTGCGAAGACTTTTAGAATCTTAAAGGAAAGAAACTCTATTTTGTTTTTTTATTCTTTTTATACTCTGAAGGCGAAACCTTAAAAACCTTTTTAAATTCCCTGCTAAAATGCTTTCTATCGTTAAAACCTATCATAAAAGTAACTTGAGAGATATGATAATTTGTGTTTTCTAGAATATCTGCTGCTTTTTTAAGTCTAATGTGTTTAATTAAGCTAGCTACCGAATGATTGGTTAGTGCTTTTACTTTTTTATACAGCACACTTCTGCTCATTCCAATTTCTTTAATCAACTCATTAACATCAAAGTCTGGCTTTTCAATGTTCTCTTCAATTATTGTCATCAATTTTTTTAAGAACACTTCCTCAGGAACATCCAACTTATCTAGTTTTGAATCTATTATAAAGCTCCCACTATACTTCTGGCGCAAAATTTCTTTGGAAGATAATAAGTTAATCATATTAAGCTTTAGCACCTTCACACTAAATGGCTTTGTAAGATAAGCATCGGCACCTAGCGAAAGGCCTTCTATCCTGTTTTCGGTAGAGGTTTTTGCCGTTAGCAATATTACAGGAATATGATTGGTCGCTTCATTTGTTTTAATGTGGTTGCAAAATTCAAAACCGTCCATTTCCGGCATCATAACATCACAGATTATCAAATCTGGAATTTGTTCTTCCATATAATGTAAAGCATCCCGACCATTGGTAAATGTTGTTATATGATACTCTTCCTTTAAAATATCTGTAATAAATTTTCTAATATCCTTATGATCATCAATAACAAATACGCTTGGTTTGCTTTGCTCTTCGGTATCTTGATCAATTTCCAGTTCCTCAATTTGTAATACGTGCTCTAAACTACGCTCATCCGTTCCTGAATCTTCAAGACCAGAGTTCATTTCATCAAGTGTTATGCTTTTTTTAAGTATCTCCGAAGGCTCTAAATGGTCTTTACCTTTTTGCAAGTCTATTTTAAATATGGTATTCGCCCAAGTTTCTGTTTCATTTTCAATACTTAATTTACCCTTATGCAGTTCTATTATAGCTTTAGATAGTGCTAACCCAATACCACTACCTGCGTTTTTATGCCCTCTTTCATCAACCTGAAAAAACCCTTTAAATACATTGTTCTTACTGTTTTTTGGAATACCGATTCCATTATCTTTTATTTTTATGGTTACCCCACTAGTATCATCTGAAACATCCTCTATAGAAATAACTATTTTTCCGTTTTTCTTGGTGAATTTAAAGGCATTACTAAGTAAATTATAGATTACCTTTTCCATTTGGTTTTTATCAAAAAAAACAGGAATAACCTTTGTATTCATAACAAATTTATAACCTATGTTTTTCTTAGCGGCAACCCCTTTAAAAGATTCGTAAATATCAAAACAGAACTGCACAATATCTTGCTCTTCACAATAAAGCTTAGCTTGTTTGCTTTCAATTTTTCTAAAATCTAAAAGTTCATTTATAAGCGTTAAAAGCCTATCGGAATTCTTTTTTATCGTGGTTAGTTTTTTTTCTAATCTTCCATCTTTTTCACAAGCCTCTAAAAGTTCCTCAACCGGCCCTTGAATTAATGTTAATGCGTTCGTATCTCATGGGAAATATTCGTAAAAAAATCCAATTTCATATTATACAATTCTCGTTGCCTCTCACTCTCTGATTGTTTTAATAACAAAGCCTGCTTGATAACCACCTTACTTTTTATAAATTTAATGATGATCAAAAACACCAACAACAACAATACCATGTATAGCGCATACGCCCAATAGGTTTGCCACCATGGTGACAGAATATTAATTTTCAAAGACTTAATCGTATCAATATCGCCAGCGTTTCCAGCATATAAGGGCTTCACTTTAAAGGTATATGTTCCAGAATTTAAAGCTGCTAAATTGATGCTGTTTTGCGTGCCTATATTTTGCCAATCTTCTTCTTCAAAAGCTCCTTCTAACTTATAGGCATACGTATTGTTTTCTGTATTGATAAAGTTCAAGGAACTAAATTGAAGTCCAATAAATTTTTGATTATGGTTTAAAGCTATTTCTGAAGCCTCTGAGATGTCTTTTTCTAAAATAGTATTATTAGGCGAGAATTTAACCGCTTGATTGTTCACAATCAGTTTGGTTAATACCACTTTGTTTTTAACCTTTGGTTTTAATATTTTATTCGGATTAAATAGCACTAAGCCTTCAGCACCACCAAAAGCTAAGGCGTCTCCCAATATCGCAGAAGAATTTAAAACATAGTTTTTAACGGCTATGCCGTCACTTGAGCCGTAAGAGGTTATTTCAAAATTTGATGCCTTAAACGGAAGTTCAAATTGTTTTATGGTAATTTTAAAAAGCAAATTATTAGAGCTTACCCATAAATTGCCTTGATTATCTTCTGCAATACTTTTAATAGCACCATCTGTAAGGCCAAGTGACTCGTTAATAAGATAGAATTTTTTATTTTTTGTATCAAAATAACTAAGCCCACCGTACCCCAACCCTATCCACAACCTGTTTTTAGAGTCTGAATATAAAGCCGTTAACGTATTATTTGGTAGCGAATGGTTTTGAGCAGTCTTAAAAAAACTTGTAAATGCTTTGGTGTTTTTATTAAAGAAATTTAATCCAAATTGGGTAGAGACCCACAATCCGTTATCGCGATTTTCTATATGAAGTATAAAGTTATCGCTTATCGAGCTTTCTGAATCTCCCTTTCGATACGTTTTGATAGCACCATTTTTAGAAATATGAATCAATCCGTTACCATCAGTCCCCACCCAAATATCATCGTTATCTACGGCTATAGATGACACTTGTACTTCTGTTCCGCTAATGGGTATTTTACTAAAACGATTACTCCTTTTGTCAAATTGATACAATCCAAATAATGTTCCACAAAGCAGTGTATTCTCATCTTTATGGACTAATGCTTTAATAATATTGTTGCCTTTAAAATCACCAATTAAATAGGATTGGTTTTTATGTGTTTTAAAATCCAGATAATTAAGACCTCCTCCGTTTGTACCCGCCCATAAAGCACCGTTGTAATCACTAACCAGGGCATTAACTATAGTATTGTTAAGTCCGAAATTTTGATTCACGCTTTCTTTTATATTGATGAAATTTAAGTTAGATTCATTATAAAAGTCTATACTCCCCGTCTTAGTTCCCAACCATATACTCCCCTCCCTGTCTTTCAGTAAACTTGTTATGTTATTATCACTAATTGAGGTTGAAAGTATAGGGCTGTGCTCATAAACTTTAAATTTTTTGCTATCTTTTTTAAATACATTCAGACCGTTATCTGTGGCAAACCAGATGGTATTGGTATCTACCGATACAATATCTTTTATGTTATTTGTAGAGATACTGTTCGCATTATTAAAAATATGCTTATAATTTATAAGCTGGTACTCGTTTTTAGAAAACCAAAAGACCCCACCGCTTTCTGTGGCAAACCACAAGTCTCCACAATCATCCTTAATAATCTTTAAAACTTTTTCTTTTAGAAACGTTGGATGATTCTTAAGTAATGCGGGGAGCTCTATCTCTAATCCTGTTCTAGGATTAAAACATTGTAAACCCAGATGGGTGCTTACTAAAACCCCAAAGGCAGGATCATATAACAAAGCAAACACTTTATTATTAAATGCAGTACTAGAGTCATTGGTTCCACCTTCAAGCAAAAGGTTTTTTTTATTTATTTTTCTTACCCCACCAAAGGTTCCTACCCATAGATTCCCTTCATCATCTTCTACAAACGAGGATATATAATTAGGCCCTCCTTTTACACTGCTTATATCGACACCAGTAAAATTATCTGCTTTCTTATTATACAGGTTTACACCATGGTTAGTACCAACCCAAAGATTCTCTTCTGCATCTTCATAAATACAGGTTACAATATTATTACTAATGGTACCTTCTTCTTTATTTTGCGTATAATATCTCAAGAATTCGTATCCATCATAACGTACTAATCCATTATCTGTGCCTAGCCAAATAAAACCCTTTTTACTTTGAACTATACTTGAAATCGTGCTTTGCGGAAAGTTTTCGCCGTACTCCACAGTCTTAAATCTTAAATCTGGGTTTTGAGCATAAGAAGATATTGAAATAGCAAAAACTAAAATATAAAGACTTATAACATTCATTACATGCTTATAAAACATATGGTTGTAGTTTTTTAAATGCTGTTCTAACATATTCGTATTTTAGGTTTAAGACATTAGACCTACCTATAAAAACGGTTCACACCCCCTTTAGACAAATCCTATAAAGAAACGAAACAAATGCTAAAAACCATTAAGCCGTAAAAGAAAGCTTTCGGTTTGATAGGCTACGGTAATCATTTTATAAAAATAAGACAACATTATCTATACAGCAAACATCGGGATATAGCAAATATCCTTATTTAGGGGTAAATATGTATTTATTAAACAAGCTGTTTCTAAACTTTATAAAACCTTCGTATAATTGCTTTATTATGCTTAAAACTGTACATAGAGAAATTAGCCGATTAAATCCTGAAGACAGCTTTTTATATGAAGAGCGGTTTAAAGATGATTTTGATTTTCCAATTCATTTTCATCCAGAATATGAATTAAATTTTATTTACAATGCCAAACATGCAAGACGGATTATTGGAGATAGCATTGAGGTTATTGATGATTTAGAACTTATTCTTGTAGGTCCCAACTTAACCCATGGCTGGGAATTATATAAATGTTCTAATAAAAACATTTATGAAGTCACCATCCATATTCCCCAAGGCATTTTAAGTGATCGGGTGTTATCCAGTAAGGCTTTTAAAGCCATTAAGGATATGTTTAATAGATCTAAACATGGCATTCAGTTTTCTAGAAACACTATTGTGGATATTATGCCCAAGTTAAAGTTGTTATCTAAACTATCAGGAATCCAGTATTACTTAGAGTTCCTATCTATTTTGGACCATTTAGCAAAATCCAAAAATCAACGAATGCTTTCAAATATTAGTGAAGAACAATCCGCTTTTGGACAAAACGACAACATACAAGATGTTTATAATTATATCCAAGAAAATTTCGATAAAAAAATCACTTTAGATGAAATTTCTAAACTTGTACATATGAGCCCGGTTTCCTTCAATAGATTCATAAAAAACCACACTGGAAAAACCTTTGTAGGTTATCTTAATCATATTAGAATTAGCTTTGCAAGCCGTTGGTTATTAGAGACCGACCTAAGTGTAGAGGAAATAAGCTACAAATGCGGCTTTGGCAACAAGTCTAATTTCAATAAATTTTTTAAAAAAATAAAGAAATGCACACCTAAAGAATTTAGAAATGATTTTTTTACGGTAAAACGGGTCTTATAAGTGGCAGTGGCGCAGACTCCTTCAAAAGAAGATTTAACAGATAATGAACTTCCAAAATCAAGAACCTCGGGCAAGCCCATGAAGCATGAATAAGAAATTGCCTTTTCGATCGAGGCAAGCCTCAGGGTATTAAAACCCACTGGTGGGAATAAAGCAACAATAGATTAATGGAATGCGTTTGTTTTGACATTTTAAGCACTACCCTGACTGCTCCCTAATTTTAAAGTTAAACAATAATAACCAAAGGACTTTGCTAAAAGTCCTTTGGTTATTATTGTTTAACAGCTATATTATACTATAACTATCTTAATACGTTATAGTTTCTGGGGCTTTATCATTTCTGGCCATCTCCACAGTATAAGTCGTTTGTTTTTTAACAGCACCACTTTTGTTAAAGACTAAAACCAATGTACTATTGGGTGCTATTGTCCCTTTATAGTTGGTTTTTAATTGTATTTCCGAAGTTATAACCAAACCATTGGATTGATTTTTATTTAACAAGTTCAAATCAAAATCATAAAGCTCCTCTTGGCTCTGATTCATCAACAAAACAGCTGTTTCATCCTCTGTTTCAGATCCCAATATCTTTAAAAACCCCTTATTGGTGCCCATTTTAACATAACTCCCTTTTATATTTTCAGACATCATCTGCATGTGATAATAGGTAGAATGAGGAATAAAATTTGGAGGCGCACCTATATAGCCAAAGTATGTTTTTGCCACATCACTTTCTTGAATGCACCAAGGTGTAACACAAAACGCGCCATGCTCCATAGACATAGCAAAAACATCTACCCAAAACTGTCCGTTTATAAACGATGGCACAGCAATACCGTCTACGCTAAAATCATCTGGATTGGAGTAAGTAATATTAAATTCTGTTAAGCCCCAAACAAGCGCAGCATCCCCCCGTTCTATTATACTTTATGTTAGACGCTTCCACGTCTTCTTTCAGACTTAAAATTTGACCTCGAACCTTATCAACAGAATTAAAAATAACATCTGCTCTAGTATAATCTTTCCCATTTGGGTAGGTGTGAAAACTAACACCATCGATATACCAATATCCATTAGGGGCACGTCCTGCAACACTCTTTTCATCGCTTAGCAAAAGCGCTTCGTATAAATCGTTATAATAACTAGCACCATCTGGAATAAATATTTTTATATCCGGATCTACTGCTTTCATAGCTATTGAATAGGTTTTTATCATAGTAGAAATTGTATCTATAGACCATTTTGCCATTCCATAAGGCTCATTACCAATAGACCAATATTTAATTTTCAAACTATCATTTTGGTTAAAATGTTTAACCAATTCTGCCGCTCTGCTAGCCGATTCTAGTCTAGACACTTGAAATAAGGGTTCGGCCCCTATTTTTTTTATCGTTTTAACCCACATCTCAAGCGTGTCCATAGATGGCATTTTATGCTCATAGCCATTGCCCCCAATTCTTATTATTTTTGCACCACTGGCCTCAACTTTATCCCAAAGGGATTCTTGAATATAGCCTTTTCGCCCTTCTGCTTTGTCTGTTAACCATAAATTCTGCCCAAACAAGTAAGGACTAATGGGTGTTCCTTTTTCAATTTTTTCTGTTGGTTTCTGGCAACCTGTTAAGATTACAAAAAAAACTACGCTAAGTTTCAATAGAAGTTTCATATTTTAATTTTAAATAGTTGTTATATAAAAAGTTTATGGTGTATTTACACTATTAATGGCGATGCTCTTTTTAAACCAAAGCGCCGATTTTTTAGGAACTCGCTCTAAGGTTTCAAAATCTACATAATGTAATCCAAACCTTTTATCATAACCCATGGCCCATTCAAAATTGTCCATAAAAGACCAAGCGAAATATCCTTTTAAATTCACGCCTTCATCAATAGCTTCCTGGCAAGCCGTTAAATATCCCTTATAAAAGTCCAATCGTTCTTGATCATCCACTTTACCGTTTACCAATTTATCAGGATAAGCACATCCATTTTCTGTAATATAAATATTAGGGTTCCCATAACGTTTATCAATCCATTTCAATAGCTTTTTACAACCCCAAGGCACCACGGCCCAATGCATTGACGTTAAGTCCCAATCCTTATCTAAAGACAGATTCACATCTTGATCCTCAGAAATACCACCATTACCATGAACAGAAACGTGCTCTTTAATTCCATTTGCATGTGATGCATACATGGTAGTGTAATGGTTAAGTCCGAAAAAATCTGACGAGTCTTTTATTATTTCCTTTTCAGCTTCAGTAAAAACAGGAAGACGCTCTCCTAATCTTTCCTTCATTACCTCTGGATAGTCACCTTTATAAATAGGGTCTGCAAACCACGCCAGAAAAAACTCAAGAGCCCTTTCTGCTGCTTGTTTATCCTCTTCGCTATCTGTAAGCGGTTCTCGCCAATCGCAATTGTTAGAAATCCCTATCTGCCCTTTTTGATGTGCGTACTGCGCTCGGTATAGCTGTACGGTTTTTGCATGTGCCAAAATTAAATGATGGGCTGCCAAATAGGGTTCTGAATTAGAAACTCTGCCCGGTGCGAATACGCCTTGCCCGTATCCCAAAATAGAAACTACCCAGGGTTCGTTTAAAGTAATCCAATGCTTTACACGATCTCCAAAGCGATTGAAACATACATTTGCATACTCCGTAAAATAAGCTGCTATGTTTTCACTCAACCAACCATCTTCCTCCATTTCTAGAGCAAGAGGCAAATCCCAGTGATAAAGCGTTACCCAGGGCTCTATACCCGCGTTAAGAAGCTCATCTATTAAATCTGAATAAAACTGGACTCCCTTCTCATTCACGGTGTTTTTACCTGTAGGCATAACCCTTGACCAAGCAATTGAAAAGCGATATGCTTTTACACCCATATCTTTCATCAATTGGATATCTTCTTTAAATTTGTGATAGTGATTACAAGCCACATCCCCTGTATCCCCTTGGTTAATTTTACCCGGAATGCTACAAAAAGCATCCCAAATCGATGGTCCCTTACCATCTATATCTGCAGCACCTTCTATTTGGTAAGACGATGTCGCCGTTCCCCATATAAAGTTTTCTGGAAATTTTTTCATGTTTATTTTTTAGAAATATATTATAATAACGAACGTATTAATGTTCACTTAATCGTCTTGTGTTTAGTTCTAGTGTAATCTCATCAAGCTTGGTTTGGGTAAGCGGATAAAAACACATAATACCAGCTGCCAGTACAGAAATTACCGAGGGCACCCAGCTCATTAACATAACAATGCCGGGAATAGAGTGTTTTATAGCAACCGCATCTTGACCGTTGTAATGGAAAGCCGCCAAAACCAAACCTATAATGGCACCGGCAATTCCACCTCCAAACTTAGTTGCAAAAGAGCCTGCAGAATACACTAAGCCTGTGGCACGTCTTCCATTCTTAAATTCCGAATAATCTGCTGCATCACCTAACATTACAAAAAACAGAGTAGGAAGTATGGCTGCTCCAAATTCCGAAAGAATGCCTATTGTAAAAATTAGAGTGATATCTTGTGGTCCACAGAAAAAAAGCAGTGTATTTACCCCACCCGAAAACAATAAAGCGTAAATAAACAACCTACGCTTACCCAATCTCTTCCCCAATGAAGCAGTAATCATCGCACCCGCAATAGACGCCAACATAAGTCCCACCATATAACTTGCCGCCAACAACTGATTGTTTAAAAAATGTGTAAAATACACAACTACTATCCCTTGTTTAATAGAGTTATATACATTAAACAACAAGCCTATAGATAGCAAGATAAGCCATGGTTTATTCGTTATTAAATCTTTTAAATCTTGTTTTAAGTTGGTCTTTTGGTTTTTTGGAGGCTGCACTCTTTCTTTAGTAGTATAAAACGTAATGAGCATAAATAGTATTAGAAAAAAAGACATGACGTACATGGCATTACTATACCCTCTTTTTTGATCTATAATTGAGAACGAACTTGCTTCTATGTTTTGTTCTCCTTCTACGATAAACGCATAAACTTTATTAGCTTCCATAGTAAAGCTTTTTCCCTTTGTTGGGGTGTTTGCATTCGTTTTTGGAGCGTCCCACGTAAACATAGCAATACCATGTTCTGTTTTAATATTCGCATTCAAAACATCTTTTGGAGCAGATACTTCTACCCTAAATTTTTCAACATCTAATTTATCTACTTTAACCTCAGGATTCACGTTTCCATAGAACGCTACTAAAAAAAGCAACGCTCCTTGAACCAACATACCTCCACCAAAAGCCCCCACCATTCTAAAGGACCCAATACTTGTCCTTTCTTTATCATCGCCTGTCATAACAGCCATAAGCGCACCATATGGAATGTTATTGGCAGTATAGATTAAAGTAAAAGAAATATAAGTTATATAAGCATATATTATCTTACCAGTAGGACTAAGATCTGGGCTTGAAAACAATAAAGAAAGGCTAATGCCCAATGGAATGGCCGTCCATAAAATCCAAGGTCTAAATTTTCCGTATTTAGATTTGGTTCGATCTCCAATAACCCCCATTAGCACATCGCTAATACCATCGCTAAAACGGGACACTAACATCAAGACTCCTACAGTGGCTGGGTGCAACCCAAAAACATCTGTATAAAAAATAAACAAAAAAGCAGCAACGCCCCGCCATGCGATATTAGCAGCACCATCACCAAGCGCATACCCTATTTTCTCCTTAAATAATACCTTATTATTGTCTAACATTAGCGAACTATAAAATGTTTTTCAAAAATAAGTATCTCATCAAAAGAAAATGGATGCTATTTTGTCACTTAGTAATTGTATTTTTTATAAACTAGTGACATCTATCTATTTAAGCAAAGAAATTAGTAATGACCGCTATAAAACACCTCTATTAAATATTTTGTATTTGAATACGTTTTTCTAAAATAAAATTTTACTATATACATTATAGTGAAAACAGAAGTTTACATAAACACTAAGCGAAAGATTGTGATCGAAAACCATGTTTTTGTAACAGAACAAAAACTAAAACATTTTAAATAAAAAAAGCCGAAGATTGCTCTTCGACTTTTTGTGCGGGCGGGGAGACTCGAACTCCCACACCTCGCGGCACTAGATCCTAAGTCTAGCGTGTCTACCAATTCCACCACGCCCGCTAGTAGTTCATCCTATAATCATCAAGATTATTGGGATGCAAATATAAACAAGATTTTTAAATACCAAACTTCTAAGAGGTAAAAACATTCTTTTTTTTATACTTTTGAAATCAACATCATATTTTTTCTCATGGATAACATTCAATTTTACATTAAAGAACATAAAAGCAGATTTATAAATGAACTAATAGAACTGCTTAAAATACCATCCATAAGCGCCGATCCCACATATAAGAACGAGGTGCTTAAAACAGCAAGTGCTATAGAAGAAAGCTTAAAAAAAGCAGGTTGCGATAAAGTTGAAATCTGTGAAACAGAAGGATACCCTATCGTTTATGGCGAAAAAATTATAGACGACAAACTCCCAACCGTACTGGTTTACGGTCATTACGATGTACAACCCGCAGACCCTATAAATTTATGGCACTCTCCCCCATTCGACCCTATTATCAAAAAAACGGAAACCCACCCAGAAGGTGCTATTTTTGCACGTGGAGCCTGTGATGATAAAGGACAAATGTACATGCACGTAAAAGCTTTAGAGTTTATGACAACCTCAAATCAGCTTCCTTGTAATGTGAAATTTATGATTGAAGGCGAAGAAGAAGTTGGCAGTAGAAACCTTGGTGTTTTTGTAAAAAATAATCGTGAAAAGCTAAAAAATGATGTCATTTTGATTTCTGATACAGGAATGATAGCCAATACCACACCATCTATCACAACAGGATTGCGAGGTTTAAGCTATGTGGAAGTCGAAGTTACAGGCCCTAACCGTGATCTTCATTCGGGGCTATATGGCGGTGCAGTGGCAAACCCTATAAACATCTTAACCAAAATGATAGCATCGCTTCACGATGAACACAACCGTATTACCATTCCTGGTTTTTATGATAAGGTTGAAACACTATCAAAAGAAGAACGTGCAGAAATGGCAAAAGCGCCTTTTAATTTAGAAAACTACAAGAACGCTTTGGATATTGAAGCGGTTTACGGAGAAGCAGGCTATTCTACCAACGAAAGAAATTCTATAAGGCCCACTCTAGACGTGAACGGTATTTGGGGAGGCTATACCGGAGAGGGAGCAAAAACAGTTATAGCCAGTAAAGCTTATGCTAAAATCTCTATGCGTTTAGTACCAAATCAAGATTGGGAGGAAATAAGCGACCAGTTTAAAACCCATTTTGAAAATAGTGCACCCCATGGCGTTAAGGTAAAAGTAACACCGCACCATGGCGGCCAAGGCTATGTAACACCCATGGACAGCGTAGGCTACAAGGCAGCAAGCAAAGCGTACGAAGCCACTTTTGGCAAAACACCAATTCCGCAACGTAGCGGAGGCAGCATCCCTATTGTCGCTTTATTTGAAAAAGAACTGAACAGTAAAACCATTTTAATGGGCTTTGGGCTAGATAGCGACGCCATACATTCGCCAAATGAGCATTTTGGTGTTTTCAATTTTTTAAAAGGCATCGAGACCATTCCTTATTTTTACAAATATTTTGTTGAGCTTTCTAAATAAAAAACTCAAAATACACTTTTAAACGCTGCTTTAGTTTAATGCGTTAACAACAGCATCATGGGTCAACACAAAAAGTTGTGGAGTAACTAAAAAAGAAAGAACTTTGAATCAAAAATATTTATGCTCCCAGATTCATTACTATCCATAGCCAATTTATTGCTT
>NZ_JBHMFC010000099.1:0-16654 GCF_042427585.1 Mariniflexile ostreae
AAGTATTCTATCACATATTTTGGACTTCTAAAAGGCTCTTTGGCATAAACCACCCACTTTTTACGGAATAGGTCATTGTAAATTTTCTGAGGAATTTTTAAATCGCTCTTTCTGAGCTCTGCTATATATTTGGCTCGAAACACCTGGCTCATGGATTTTACATTGAAGAGGTATTTGCCCTTGTTCTTGGCCGTTTTCCATTGTCCCGATTTGCTCAAACCACCGCCTGGGACCATGCAGTGCAAGTGCAGGTGCAAACTCATATTTTGACCCCAGGTGTGCAGCACGGCAATCATGCCCATACTTTTGGCTTTGCCATTGATGGAAAAACTCTGCTCCAATTTGTTCTGGAAAGGGTACTGAAGCCTGCTACTTCCTCAAAAGGGCGCTCAGCAATGGTCTTACTTTTTTTTAAACATGATTATAGATTTAAAATTTAGCTACAAATTAATAAATTTCTTACATTTAAAAAAAGAAAAGACGTACTGAGGTTTTCAGGAGGGCTTCCGACCGGTAGGGAGGATTCGTTCAACACGGTATACACGAAATTGCTATTTTTAGCTTAACCAATGGAAGTCGCTTGGTTTGCCAGCTTCTGATTTTCCTTCGGAAAATCCTCGTATACAAAACCAGTCTATTGTTATATAACTACATTAATACCAATATAAACCAATCTTCAACTAATGAATAAAAATTTAGAAAAAGAATATGTTTTATCAAGTAGAAAAAGACGAATAGCAGCATTCATAATCGACCATTTTATAATGACATTTCTAATAACGGGAATTGTATTCTTATCATTTGGAACAGATTTCATGGATAAGAACACCTTTAGAAGCCTAATAACTAAAATGTTACCAACAATACTAGTTGGTTTTCTTATATATTTTGCAAAGGATTCTCTTAAAGGAATTAGTCCTGGAAAATGGGTTATGGAAATTATGGTTAGAAACGAAAACAACCCGAATGAAATTCCTTCTTTTGAAAAATTGTTTGTCCGTAATTTATTTTTAATAATTTGGCCAGTAGAATTTATAATTCTTGCTTCAAGTCGAAATAAAAAAAGACTTGGAGATAAAACTGTGAAAGCAATTGTGATTAAAAACCCCAACAAATCGACTAAGCTTCCGAGGGTTTTAGCATTAGTAGCAATTGGAATTGCCTTTTTTACTTTTACATTCTTGTTCGCTGGTTCTGCTATGAAAAGTTCTGATGCTTATAAAGTAGCACTATCGAAAATTGAACAAAATCAAGAAATAGCGACAGAAATTGGTGGAATAAAAGATTATGGAATGATGCCAACAGGAAGCGTTAATATTTCAAATGGATATGGAGAAGCTCAATTGGAAATAAAAGTTATCGGAAACAAAAAGGACATCAACGTCGGGGTTTATCTGATAAAAGAACCGAACAGAGAGTGGAAATTAATAGAACTGAAAAAATAAATATCCGTACTAATCTAGTGGATAAGTTCATCAATGGAACAGTAAAACACATTCTATTTTAGCGCTTAGCAAGTTGAAAATGATTTTAAATTCATATAAACAAAAAGAGGCGCACGCTGTTCAGGTACAGTATATAACCATCTGTAATTTCATTTATACACCTAAAAAGCCACCTTTATAAAACTATAGAAGCTCTGATTAATTTTCCAAATTAGCATTACCCCCCTATGTTAAACAGTTTAAAATAGCATACCCTAATTAATTTTAACTGTGCATTAAACTAAAATCAAACAAACCCCCTGTATTAAAAGGCCTCTCCCTTGCAATACTAAAAGTAAAAAAGTGTTTAATACTTTAAACTTATACAACATATAGTAAGCGCATTGTTTATCATTAACCTTCAGTTAAGAATTCTTTAATTAAGCCATTCTTAAACTGAAAATCCATACATTTATACCCCTAAAAAATAAATACCAGTGCAAATAATTTGAAAGAAATGACTAATATGACACAATTGAAAAATAAAAAAGCAATAATTACTGGAGGAGGAAGAGGACTTGGAAAAGCCACTGCTATGACTTTTGCAAAAGAAGGCATTAACATCGCTATAACAGGTAGAAATGAAGCTGTTTTAAAAGAAACCGTTTCTGAATTAAAGTCGTTTGGAGTAAAGGCTATTTATGCCGTATTCGATGTAGGGGATTATGAATCTGTTAAAAAAGGCATTAAAAACATCATAGACGAACTAGGTTCTGTCGATATTTTAGTAAATAATGCAGGCATTGCGGCCTTTGGAACTTTTAATGAAATGGAAGTAGATGCATGGAGCCAAATCATTCAAACCAACGTTATGGGAATGTATCATGTGACTAAAGAAGTTTTACCTTACTTAATAAATCAAAATGAAGGTGACATTATTAATGTGTCTTCAACAGCTGGATTAAGTGGGAATGCGAGCACTTCTGCCTATTCTGCATCAAAATTCGCCGTTATCGGAATGTCTGAATCCTTAATGAAGGAAGTTCGTAAAAACAATATTAGAGTCTGTACAGTAACACCAAGCACCATTGTATCCGATATGTCTATAGGATTAGGAATTGCTAATAATGACTCTCAAGAAAGTGTTTTACAGCCTGAAGACTTTGCAGAATTAATACTCGCTGGATTAAAACTACCAAGAAGAGCCATGCTTAAAAGTGCCTCTTTATGGTCTACAAACCCTTAATTCATATAACAAAAACCTAGCACAATATTTTTAATTAACAGTTTGGGCTGTCCTTTCTGGAAGATTTTTAGGTCTTTACCAAGGGCAGCTTCCTTTCATTATTTTAAGCTGTATGGGACTTCAGTTTAAAAGTAGACCTGTTTTTATATAAAAAAAATAATGCAGCGTTTTTTGATATATCATTTGAAGAGACATTCAAATCTTAACGATTAAAATTATATTAGTAAAATCTTTAAACCATATTCAATAGGATTAAAACAAAGCGTTTTTCTTATGCTAAACTCAAAATAAACACATTCTATCCCTTACAAATAAAAGTGCCATAACTCAATAGAAGGTTAAAACACCAAAAAAATTAAGGCCTAAAACATGCGTGATTAACTATTTTTTCACATCCATTTCTTTATGCTCACACCTACAACAAAACCAAAAATAGCATGTGCAACAGTCCAATAAAACCATGCCATAACATCGGTTGCTTCTGGAGGTTGGTGTGATAAGGCTGTTAAAAAAAACAAGGCTCCCCCACCAAGAGTATAAACAATGCTATATGGGAGCATACGCTTCTGTATATTCCAATACTTTAGAATAAAGAAAAGAGCTACAACACTAATTATACAGGTTAAAAAATGAAATAAGTATCCGAATAACCAAACGGGCTCCAAATCTTTAATAATAGGAACATAATCAAAATTGAAAAGTAAAATATAAGCCGTATTTCCCGTAAGAATTAAAATAATTTTTAATACCAGCATTAATATCAATCCAGCAAAAAGGCCAATTGCAGTAAGTTTAAGGATTTTTTTCATATTATTAAGGTCTCTATAATTTAGAGCTTTTTATCAGACCAAGCACTAAGTCTTTTCTCAACTATTTATAGCATTCATTTAAGGTTTTAAAAAAGAGCCATAGACCCATTAAGTCTAAGGCTCTAGTACCTATTCTTAATTAAATAACGAACTAAACCAGAGAATCTGGAGGGTATATTACCCCAGATTGGTCTCCTAAATAATTGCGGTCGTCTGGGGTTCTGGGATCTACAGAAATAATTATATCTCCTTTTTTAAGATACTCTACATATTCTGCAGATTTAGATTCAGAAAGCCCAGCATTAGCCAAGGCTCCAATTAATGCACCTCCTGCACCTCCTATTCCCGCACCTGCAAAAGCAGCTGCCAATGGCCCGGCCACCACTAAGCCTAAACCTGGAAGTACAAGACTGGTTCCTATGGCTGCCACTGCACCTACAACAGCACCTGCAACACCTCCAATGGCACTGCCCGCTCCGGCTCCTTCCAAGGCATCATTTCCTGGCGCTTCATGTGTGGCATCATAATACTGATCCTTAGTGTCCTTCGACATTAAAATGGTGATGTTATCTTTGTTATAACCCCGTTCAATCAAATGGTCGTAATAAGCATGTGCTTTATCTGTACTATGGAAAACCCTATCAATTCTTGTGTCTTTAAATCTTTTTTCTTTTGTATTCATGGCTTTGTTGTTTTAAAATTAATAAATATGGCAAGATCCAGAAAGACCTAACACCATTTTGTTTTTGCCCTTTTGTTTTAGGCTAGAAATTATTTTTGTGTATCATTACGCTTCTTTACCATACCTTGATATTTTTTATACTGTTTGGGCGTAAGTACAGCTCTTAGGCTACTATCCTTATCTACCAAAATAGCCTGTTGGTCTGCGGTAACATAATCTTGAGCAGCATCAAGCTTTTCTCGTTTTTTTTTAGTGAGCGATTTATAATCGCTTATCTGTTGGTTGGTCATCTCTAAATCACTATACATTTTAGACATATCCTTATGGTAATCGTAATCGACTCCCTTATCTGACTTTACTTGGCGAGCTAAATCTGACTCTAATACTCTAGTGTTTTCATAATCCAAAGTTTCCGAAGCCTTATTCATAACACTCCCATTTTTAGCTTGGTCTTTACAAGAATATAGTCCGGCCAAAAGCACGCACATTAGTAAAATATTAAGCATTCTCATATGATTTTTTTTTAAATTTATATTATACAACTCTTTCAAAAATTGAAATTAAATTGTTTATAATATAAGATTTACCCTTATCCATTGTATTTTTAACCCTATTACCCCTCAATAGATTGTAATAATACATTTGAAATAAAATATTAATATATTGCAGCAAAAATCCATATCAATTTTAAATTTCCACATATATGATATCTGCTATATTTTCATATTTTAAAACAGACCCTCTTACGGAAATCGTTTTAACAGGAATTGGTGAAGATCCAAATTTCGAATTTCATCCAGATTTTTTATACAAAATACTCTTAGCTACAATTGCCGGCCTTCTAATTGGTATAGAAAGAGAGTATAAGGGAAAAGATGCAGGACTTAAAACCAATATGCTCGTTTCTGTTGGAGCATGTGCTTTCGTTATCCTGTCCCTACACTACCAAGGAGGGAAATTCATAGACTTAACAAGAGTGCTGAGTCAAGTAGTAACCGGAATAGGGTTTTTAGGCGCAGGTGTTATTCTTAAAAAAGGAAACACTGTGAAGGGCTTAACCACTGCAGCTACTATTTGGTGCAGTGCTGCAGCAGGTTGTTTGGCTGCGCTATATTTAGTAACAAATCTTTTATTGTTCACTGGGGTAGTCGTATTGATCAATATTCTTTTTGGTTATATTGGAAATAAACTAGATAAGGATGCCGCATCGTAACCCACAATAAAACCCCTACAGTAATTTTAAAAAGACAACAAAACAGCTAAATATAGTGACGTATTAACAACTTTTTTATTGGCTTAAGGACTTTTGGATAATGTATCTGTATATAAAATCCACCAAGAGGGTTATATTAAAGGATTAAACATGCCGTTAAATATCAGGGTATGGTTTCCGCTGTCGTTATAATTCTTTTACAAACACTACTAAGCGTAAGTTCCAACGTGAAGAACACCCTGAAAAAAAAACACAATCATCAAATTCTTAATTTTGCCAAATTTGATACGATTCTCTTTATTTTCACCTTCTTGTTTTTAAAATTTATTTAGATTTCTATAATAGAGTATGAAGAAGTTTCCATGAACAGATATAAGTTTATAGCCATTAGTGCTTAGATAAAGACCCCTAAAAACTCCCTAAAGCAAAAGAAACGATTGACCAATAAAAAAGATAAAAAAATCTTTAATAGCAATTTTGTTTTGAGTTAGTTTTATTTATTATTGGGTTTATATAAATCATGATTTCGTTTTTTTTTTGATAAAAAAATGTAACATCATGAAGAAACCAAATGAATTTCCCCAACAAAAGCAGCCCCAACCAGGAAAGGAGTACAAGATGAATCCTGAACCTGAAATTATAAGAAAAGAGTATCAGGGTTCGAGTAAACTAAAAAACAAAATATGCTTAATTACTGGGGGTGATAGCGGTATAGGTAGAAGCGTAGCAGTACATTTTGCGAGAGAAGGAGCCGATATTGCCATAGTATACCTATCGGAATCTAAAGATGCTAAAGAAACAAAAAGGCTTGTAGAAAAAGAAGGACGGAAATGCCTGCTTATCAAAAAATATTTAAAAAGCCCTTCCAACTGTAAAGACTGTATAAACAAATGTATCACGGCATATGGAAAATTAAACATACTGGTAAACAATGCCGCCATGCAATTTCCAAAAGATTGTATAGAAAACATAAGTAAAGCACAGTTAGAGAAAACATTTCAAACCAATATTTACCCTTATTTTTATATGGTTAAGGCAGCACTAGAACACCTACAGCCAGGAGATGCCATTATTAACTCTGGTTCGGTTACAGCGTATAGAGGGAGCAGCCATTTGGTGGATTATGCGAGCACTAAAGGAGCCATTACAAGTTTTACACGATCTCTATCTGCTCAATTGGCCAGAAAGAAAATACGCGTTAACGGTGTAGCACCAGGCCCAATTTGGACCCCACTTATTCCTGCTAGTTTCGATGATGTTTCAGATTTTGGACAAGACACTCCAATGGGACGTGCCGGACAACCTAGCGAAGTTGGTCCTGCTTATGTGTTTTTGGCCTGTGAGGACAGTAGTTACATTACAGGACAATTTATACATGTAAATGGCGGAGAAATTATAGGTTCCTAGGAGCTATTATAATGAGCCGCCAACTTCCCCGAGTAGGGATAAAAAAAGTTCTTAAAGCATTTGCTTTAAGAACTTTTTACTTCAAAATAAATGTTAGATTTACCAATTATCAATTTCTTTTTTCAAATCTTCTTTTGATTTTCCATACTTTTCCTGAACCTTCCCCGCAAGCTTATCGAAGTCTCCTTCAGCTTCGGTATACTCATCATTTGTGATTTTTCCATATTTCTTTTTAAAATCACCTTTAATCTGTTTCCATTTACCTTTAAATTGATCAGAATTCATATTGTTTATTTTTTATAGTTAATATTAAATTTTATTAAAATTAAAAAGTTCATATATCGATGATCAACTCTATCAACTTGATTTTTAACTTATACTATTTTTTAATAATTGTTTAACAGTTAGCTTGAGCTGTAATAAAAAAGTACATTTTAGGTTAATTTTCCTCTTGCTCCTGCTATACCTAATCACATCACAGTAGTATTTTAATGGTTTTGTGCTAAAAAGTATTTTTAAAAAAAAGTCATGTTTCTTATAGAAAAAGTGGCGTCTGAAAAAGGAAAAAAGCTACCCGTTTTTTTAAAATCACCTGAAAAAACCGTTGAATGTCTTAAAAAGCGAGCTACGAGACATTAAAACATAAAATTCCCTATGCTTCCTTCTCTAGTTTTTAAAAATGGATTATCTTGCTGAAGTCATTATTAATTATAAATTATAAAAAAATGGAAAGATTTAGTAAAAAATACATCTCTACAAAAGACATGGAATGGGAAGTACTTGGTGGAGGAGTATCAAGAAAATTTTTAGGTTATGACAACCAAATTATGATGGTGAAAGTAAAATTTGATAAAGGCGCATTAGGAGCTCCGCATCAACATTTTCACACACAAGCCACTTTTTGTGTTTCAGGTAAATTTGAATTTGAAATTGATGGCGAAAAGAAAATTGTAGAAGCTGGAGACGGGGTTTATATTGAACCTAATTTATGGCATAGTGCTGTTTGCCTGGAAGAAGGTATCCTAATTGACACATTTAGCCCTGTAAGAGAAGATTTCTTAACGGGAGGTGCTGTATCTTATTTTGGAGACAAAGAGTAATTAAAACATTTTCTTTAATTATTATAATTTCGATTAAAATCACTTCTAAATTAAAAGCGATTATACTCGAAACACCTTAATACAACAGTTGAACCATATCTGTGCGATCATGTTGCCTATCGGGTAACACTATCGCACAGATTTTTTTTAGATGGGTTTAAACATATTAATTAAACAACTTTTTGAAAAAAATAAGTTGTTTGTTAGTTTTTGCGCAGGCTTTTACAAAAAAAGTCTTTTTTTTTTCAGCTCCTTATCTAGACCAACTATAAAAAGACTATGATAACCACCACAATAACCTTGGTTATTTCCTTTACACAAAACCAGCCCCCCTCCCTCTTACCCCTCTTTTTGACACTATCCTAAAATCTGTGTAAGTTTAAAAAAAAACATAAATTTATTAATTCCTGAGTTTTTTATTTTATTACTTTCAACTTTTACATGTTTATAAAACCAGAAACCATTTTAAACGAAAAAACAAACAAGCATACTTAATTAACTGTAAAAGAGCAGCTTTTAGATATACAAAACAGAAAGCCTATTGCTATATTTATGTTTAAATCCATGCCCAAAAATTATAAAGCCTTGTTAATTAAATAAGCCGTATTTTAAAATTTCATATCTTTGTGTTCAATATGAAACACGTATTCCATAAAGTAATGGCTTTGGCAATGGTTTTTGTAGTGCTACTCTCTACAATGTCCTATACTGTTGATATGCATTACTGTGGCGATACTCTCATGGATAGCGCCATTTTTAACACAGTAAAAACCTGTGGTATGGATATGGAAAGCCCTTTAAAAGAAGATTGTTCCGTTACTAAAAAGAATTGTTGTAATGATGAACAAGTCGTTTTGGATAATCAAGATGAATTGCAATTTCATGTCGATAAAATTTCTTTTGAACAACAAGTTTTCATCGCTTCCTTTGTTTATTCATATATTAACCGTTTTGAAGGTTTTGATAAAAACACATCTTCCTTTAAAGACTACACTCCCCCACTCGTCATTAAGCAAATCTTTAAGCTGGACGAGACGTATTTAATTTGATTTTTAAACAATAGACATTTTTACCCTACAACTGTAATGTTGTAAGGATAATTTGCTGTATTCGGTGTTTTCCTAACACCAATGTCTAACTGTTTAATAATCAAAAACTCATGCTAAATAAAAGCATTAAATTTTTAATAGAGAACAAGCTTGTAGCTGTTCTGTTACTTATCCTTTTTGTAGGATGGGGAACCGTAAACGCACCTTTTAATTGGGATACTGGATTTTTACCAAGTGACCCTGTAGCAGTCGATGCTATTCCTGATATTGGAGAAAATCAACAAATTGTTTTCACTAAATGGGACGGTCGTTCGCCACAAGATATCGAAGACCAAATAACTTATCCTTTAACAACCTCGTTACTCGGAATTCCAGGTGTAAAAACCATTCGTAGTTCGTCTATGTTTGGCTTTTCAAGTATCTATATCATTTTTGAAGAGGACATAGAATTCTATTGGAGTCGAAGCCGAATTCTTGAAAAACTAAACTCATTACCTAGTGGTTTGCTGCCCGAAGATGTTAATCCTGCTTTAGGACCAGACGCCACAGGTTTAGGTCAGATTTTTTGGTACACACTAGAAGGTCGTGATGAAAATGGAAACGTAACCGGTGGTTGGGATTTGCATGAACTACGTAGCATTCAAGATTACTACGTCAAGTATGCCTTATCATCTGCTAGTGGTGTTTCCGAAGTCGCTTCTATTGGTGGTTATGTTCAGGAATATCAAATAGATGTGAATCCAGAAATGATGCGCCAATATAACATCGGACTCAACCAAGTTGTAAAAGCGGTTAAGGAAAGTAATAAAGACATTGGGGCACAAACTTTAGAGATCAATCAAGCTGAATATTTAGTGCGTGGTTTGGGCTATGTAAAATCAATTTCAGACATTGAAAATGCCGTTGTCACTTCCGAAGATTTCACGTCTATCAGAATTAAAGACATAGCAAAAGTCGCTCTAGGTCCTGCTGCTCGACGCGGCATATTAGATAAAGAAGGTGCCGAAGTAGTTGGGGGTGTTGTGGTTGCTCGTTATGGCGCTAACCCAATGGAAGTGATTAATAACGTTAAGGTGCAAATCAATGAATTAAGTGCAGGTTTACCTTCTAAAGTATTATCAGATGGAAGAACGTCTCAAGTTACCATAGTTCCTTTTTACGACCGTTCAGAATTGATTCAAGAAACATTAGCAACGCTCAATGAAGCCTTAACATTAGAGATATTAATAACCATTTTGGTCATTATCATTATGGTATTTAATCTTCGGGCTTCAATATTAATTTCCGGACTGTTACCTGTTGCCGTGTTGATGGTTTTTATTGCTATGAAACTCTTTAATGTAGACGCTAATATTGTGGCTTTATCTGGAATCGCAATTGCTATTGGTACGATGGTGGATGTTGGTGTAATACTTTCCGAAAACATTATTCGTCATCTCGATGAAGACGATGGAAAAGACCCCATAAACACAGTAATTTACAAGGCCACAAAAGAAGTTTCTGGTGCTATTGTAACCGCGGTTATGACAACCATTATTAGTTTTATTCCGGTATTTACTATGATTGGCGCGGAAGGGAAATTATTTAGACCTTTAGCATTTACTAAAACATTTGCTCTAGGAGCATCTTTAGTGGTTGCGCTATTTTTAATTCCGCCGTTTGCAGCATTTTTATTTAGAAAGCAAAGTGTTAAAAAAAGTTTTAGATACCTTTTAAATGCTGTATTAGTATTAGCAGGTATTGTTGCCGTTATTTATGGCTATTGGTTAGCAGTTATTTTAATCGGTTATGGTGTTGTTGGACTCTTAAAACTACAAGAAAAAGTAGATGAAAAACGAGCCAACACTATCAATATTATCCTTTCGGCATTAGCTATTGTTTTCTTATTAGCTGAATACTGGCGACCTTTAGGCGTCGATAAAAGTATTTTTACTAACCTCATTTTTGTAGGTGTTATTTGTTTCGGATTGTTAGGTGCTTTTTCTCTATTTAGAAAGTATTACACACGCATTTTAAGATGGTGTTTAGATAATAAGCTCCTGTTTTTATCAATACCATCTGCTATTGTTATTTCTGGATTTTTCATCATGAAAAACACAGGAAAAGAGTTTATGCCGGCTTTAAATGAAGGTTCTTTTCTATTGATGCCAACGTCTATGCCTCATTCTGGTGTGGAAGAAAATAAACGCGTTTTACAGCAATTGGATATGGCTGTAGCTAGTATTCCAGAAATTGAAACCGTTGTAGGTAAAGCAGGTAGGACAGAATCGGCTTTAGACCCTGCGCCGTTATCGATGTACGAAAATATCATTCAGTATAAACCGCAATATATGCGGAATGAAAATGGCGAACGTCAGCGTTACAAAGTGAACGATAAAGGGTTATTTCAATTAAAAGATGGACGATTCATTGGCAATCCAAATACTATAGAAAATAGTGTTTTGGCTGATGTTAAAAGCGCTCAACTTATTCCAGACAATGATGGTGAATTCTACCGCAATTGGCGACCAGAAATTAAATCGCCAGACGATATTTGGAACGAAATTGTAAGCGTTACTAAATTACCAGGGGTAACCTCTGCGCCTAAACTACAACCTATTGAAACCCGATTGGTTATGCTTCAAACCGGAATGCGTGCCCCTATGGGAATCAAGGTAAAAGGCCAAGATTTAAAACAAATTGAAGCTTTTGGTGTCGCATTAGAAGGTATCTTAAAACAAGCCGAAGGTGTAAAGCACGAAGCTGTTTTTGCAGACCGCATTGTTGGGAAACCTTATTTGTTAATTGATATTGATAGAGAGAAAATTGCACGCTATGGTATTACAATTGAAGAAGTTCAAAATGTATTACAAGTTGCCATTGGTGGTATGGTCTTAACGCAAACCGTTGAAGGCAGAGAGCGCTATGGTGTTCGTGTGCGTTATCCAAGGGAATTACGTAGCAATCCGTCCGATTTAGAGCAAATTTATATTCCAGTTGAAAAAGGCAGTCCTGTTCCGTTAAGTGCCTTGGCAACTATTAAATACGAACAAGGCCCTCAAGTCATTAAAAGTGAAGACACCTTTTTAGTCGGCTATGTATTGTTTGATAAATTAGATGGTTTTGCAGAAGTAAATGTGGTTGAAGGTGCACAGGCTTTAATTAAAGAAAAAATAGCTTCAGGCGAATTAATAGTGCCAAAGGGTATCAACTACCAATTTACAGGAACGTATGAAAATCAGTTACGAGCGGAAAAAACCTTATCGGTTGTGGTGCCTTTAGCTTTAGCAATTATATTTTTAATTTTATACTTCCAATTCCGTTCAGTAACAACCTCCTTAATGGTTTTTACAGGTATAGCAGTGGCCTTTGCTGGTGGTTTTATAATGATTTGGTTGTATGGACAAGGCTGGTTTTTAAACTTTGATGTCTTCGGAACTAATCTTCGAGGACTATTTCAAATGCATCCTATTAATTTAAGTGTTGCCGTTTGGGTTGGGTTTATTGCCCTCTTCGGAATTGCAACCGATGATGGCGTTGTTATGGCAACATACTTAACCCAAACCTTCAACAGAAATACACCAGAAAACAAGAAGGACATTAGGGCTTCTATAGTCGAAGCAGGAGAAAAACGTATTCGCCCGTGTTTAATGACTACAGCAACGACTATGTTGGCATTATTGCCTGTTTTAACGTCTACAGGACGTGGAAGCGATATTATGATTCCTATGGCAATTCCAAGTTTTGGTGGGATGCTAATTGCATTAATTACCTTATTTGTTGTTCCGGTATTGTATTGCTGGAGAGCAGAATCTCAACTTAAAAGAAGAACAAAATGAAACATATAAAATCACCTATAAAAGCCTTGTTAATTTTGAGTTCTTTTCTCTTTGTGCTTTCCGCTCAAAGTCAAGAATTACAGACGCTTATTGATGAGGCATTAACTAATAATCCAGAGATTCAAAAGATTGATTTTCAGTATCAGATTGCTACCGAAAAAGTGAATGAAGTCAATAGTTTGCCGAATACCGAATTTAATGTGGGTATTATGGCTGTAAAACCAGAAATGGATATGCCTATGGAAAATTTTAGGGTATCCGTTATGCAAATGTTGCCGTGGTTTGGCACGATATCAGCACGAGAAAACTATGCGTCCTCTATGGCCGATGCGCAATATGTTGAAGTTACCATTGCCAAACGCAAACTAGCCCTTTCGGTTTCTCAATTTTATTATCAGCTTTATGAAACAAGCGCCAAGCAGGAAGTGCTGGATAAAAACATAGCACTTTTAGAATCTTACGAACGTTTAGCGCTTACCTCCTTAGAAGTAGGCAAAGCATCAGCAGTGGACGTTTTACGGTTACAGATTAGACAAAACGAACTCATCCAAGAGAAAGATGTTTTAACGCAACAAAACAAAGGCATTCAAGCCGCTTTAAATAGTTTGATGAATCGCGATTATAATCAAGAAGTGACTGTTGTTACCACTATGGACATTCCAGAAGATGATGCTTTTAACGGTTACGACGCTCTAACACTAAACCCAGAGTTACTAAAATACGACAAGCTTTATGAGTCGATTGAACACTCCGAGTTGCTCAATCAAAAAGAAGGGGGACCAATGATAGGGTTTGGAGTGGAGTACATTAATCAAGAAAGTAGCCCGATGATTACCAGTGCGTATAAAGATATGATTATGCCTATGGTGTCGGTTTCTATTCCCATTTTTAATAAAAAGTACAAATCCCAAACTAAACAAAACACCTTGCGTAAACAAGAAATACAGTCTCAAAAAGATGAACGCTTGAATATGTTAACTTCGGCATTATCAAAAGCTATTTCGCAACGTAATCAATCGCGAATTAAATTTAAAACACAAAAAAATAACTTAAAACAAGCTGAAAATGCTGAAGAAATTCTGATTAAGAATTACGAAACAGGGACTATTAATTTTAATGACGTTTTAGATATTCAAGAATTGCAATTGAAGTTTCAGATTGGACAACTTGAGGCTATTAAAAACTATTACACATCCCAATCCACCATACATTATTTAACCCAATAAAAAAAAATCCAAAAACAAAAAAAAAGAAGAAATGATACTACTAATAAAACGATTAGAGAAAGGTAATTAGGTTTTGGGCGCTCGAGCGGGCTATACGTTACAATCTTTTGCTCGTGCCTCACAAAAGGATTTTCACTGCTATCCCTAGCGCAACTTGTACTGTTTTTTAAAATTTAGAACTTATGAAAAAAAATGTAATATATATAATTGTATCAATAACTATTGGTGTTCTTATAGGATGGGTGCTCTTTGGTACTGCATTACATACAGAACCGAAACACAACCACGATGCCGTATCAGAAACCAATCAAATGTGGACCTGCTCGATGCATCCACAAATTATGCAACCAGAACCTGGCGATTGCCCTATTTGTGGGATGGCTTTAATTCCTGCAGAAAGTAGTGCAGATGGTTTGATGGCAAATCAATTTAAACTAACCGAAAACGCCATGGCTTTGGCCAATATACAAACCTCTATAGTAGGCGCTGCTAAAGCGCACGATCATACGATAAAACTATCCGGAAAAATTGTTGAAAATGAAGCGTCAAATACCGTTCAAGTCAGTTATTTTTCAGGACGAATAGAACGCTTAAATGTTAGTGTTACAGGTGAACAAGTACAAAAAGGCCAATTATTGGCAACCATCTATTCTCCAGAACTGTATGCCGCACAACAAGAACTCATTACAGCGGCTTCGTTAAAAGAAGCGCAGCCTGCTTTATACAATGCTGTTCGCAATAAATTAAAACTTTGGAAACTTTCCGAAAATCAAATCAATCAAATTGAAGTATCAGGTAAAGTGAGAGAAACCATTCCTATTTATGCCACCGTTTCAGGAACGGTTACAGAAAAAATGGTAGCACAAGGCGATTACGTAAAACAAGGTCAGCCTTTATTAAAAATTGCCAACCTCAACACCGTTTGGGGACATTTTGATGTGTACGAAAATCAAATAAATCTATTTAAAAAAGGACAAGAAGTAATCGTTACTACAAATGCCTATCCCAATAAGGAGTTTAAAGGGAACGTTGATTTTATAAACCCCACTTTAAATACCCAAACCAGAACCGTAAGCTTACGCGTGGTCTTAAACAATAAAGACGGTTTTTTTAAACCGGGTATGTTTTTAGAAGGACAAATAGAAAGTGGAACTTTTTCAACTAAAACACAAGCCATAGCGATTCCATCTTCAGCTGTATTATGGACAGGAGAACGCTCGGTAGTCTATATTAAAACAAATCCTAACGCACCTGTTTTCGAAATGAAAGAAGTGGTTTTAGGCAATAGAATTGGCGATAATTACGAAATAAATGCTGGGCTATCTGATGGTGATGAAATAGTGACGAATGGTACATTTACCGTTGATGCTGCCGCACAACTTCAAAGTAAAAAATCGATGATGAACAAAGAAGGTGGTAAGACAACTACGGGGCACGAAGGGCACCTTGGAATGGTTCCAGAACCATCAAACAAGAATGAAAGACTAAATGTTCCGGCCGATTTTCAGAATCAATTGAAAATCGTTTTTAATGAGTATATCAAATTAAAAGACGCATTAGTGCAAGATGATTCAAAAAAAGCATCTGCAGATGCAAAAAACATACTCCATCATTTGGCTAACATCGATATGAAATTATTATCAGAGGATACGGCACACCATCAGTGGATGCATTTGGAAAATGAAATTAAAATGTTAGCCAAATCCATTGCAACCGAAACAGGGATCAAAGTACAAAGAAATCATTTCAAACACTTAACATCACAATTAATAAGCGCTGTGGAAATATTTGGCATTAATGAAAAAGTGTATCTTCAGTTTTGTCCCATGGCAAACCAGGATCATGGAGGCTATTGGTTAAGTAAAGAAGAGCATGTATTTAACCCTTACTTTGGAGATGCCATGTTAAAGTGTGGTGAAGTAAAACAAATTATAGAATAAATTAAAATCTATATACTAACAATTAAATTTTAAACAATGAACAAATTAATTTTAAGCGTAACAATCCTTGCAGCTATCGGTTTAACAAGTTGTAAAAACGAGGCCAAGCAAGAAACAGAATCTAAAACTGAAGTAGCCAGCAAAATGGATACAGCAGATTTATCCTTTGGTGTAAGGGGCAATTGCAGCATGTGTAAAAAAACCATCGAAAAAGCAGCCAATGCTGTTGAAGGTGTGTCCAGCGCCACATGGGATGTCGATAAAAAGAAAATTGATGTGTCTTTTGATGATACCAAAACAGATGAAATGACCATCCATAAAGCCATTGCAACATCAGGATACGATACTGATAAAGCAAGCGGTAACTTAAATGCCTACGAAAGTTTACCCGGTTGTTGCAAATATGATCATGACATGAAGATGAATCAATAGAGTATGGTTTTAATAGCTGTATAAACATAAAAGCCCATTATCAATAATCGTTTTTGGGCTTTTATGTTTTTTTAATTTTCATTTAGCAGAATATATCCTAGGTTTTAATGTACAGGCGCTATCACACATCAGGTCATAAAATTGTGGAATTTTTACCAGGTCTCGAAAATTAAAAGAAAATTGAAAATCAAATCAATTTTGGACTAAAAAGGCAGTATCTCATAAAGTGTGTAAGTTTTAAAATCTCAGGTTAATATTTAGCCTGAGATTTTTTATTTATTAATTTTAAATTTTACACACTTATGAAA